>JAUWPC010000112.1 GCA_030611815.1 Desulfobacteraceae bacterium | reverse complement strand
CATCCTCGAGGACAAGAGACAGAGCAAATGGCGCATCCCTTGCAAAAATCCAGATCAAAGACTACCTTTTGAGGCCCTTTTTCGCTCACGACAACAGATGCATCTGGGCAGAAGTACCAGCAGGCGCCGCAAAGAGTGCAGGTCCCGCAGCTGAGACAGCGACCGCTCTCGGCAATCACCGCATTTTGTGAGACCTGCGCCACTATCTCCAGGAAGTCCTTGACTCGCTTCCCGGCACCTAATCGTTTCGGTTCTAAACGCTTTTCTTTTCTTAAATAAAACGTATTCAGTTGGTCGTAGCTGATTATTCGCCTGCTGGGGGGCTCACCAGTTAAACTAAGGTACTCATCCGTTTCATCCCTGTTCAAGACACCCATCCTTCCCAGAATTGCAAGGGCACCCCGCTTTCCAGAGGCAATGGCATGGACCACGGTCCCTTCACCGGTCTCATAGTCGCCTCCGAAAAAAACCTTTCCATCTTTTTCAATGCTCATTTCCGGTACCTGGCCGACCGCAGCCACAACACTGTCAACGATCCTATGCGTCTTTTCCCCGTCGGGTACAATTTTTCCGTCTTTCCCCTTTACGGCATCCTGGATCTCTATCATTATAGAACTATCTATTTGGTCCTCAATTCGGGTAATCAGTTTTCTCTCTAAGATCTGAATATTCTCTTCTATGCCCTCCTGAATTTCATCGGCAAAGGCCGGGGCCTCGGCCAAGGTACGACGGTAGACAATGGTCACCTCCTTGCCTAACCGCATCAGTACGCGTGTTACATCCATGGCTGTATTACCGCCGCCCACCACGGCAACCCGATGACCGAGAGGAGGAATCTTTCCCTTATGAATCATTTTGAGTATGTTCAAGCCATTCGATATACCCTTTCCCGAATATCCCCATTGCGGGATATTCCGCCCCCACAGACCGGGAGAAAAGAACACGAAATCATATTCCTTGGCCAGTGATGTCAGTTCATCAGGACCAACATCCCGCTCCTTCAAAAAGTTGACACCAAGCGCGAAGATGTTTTCGATCTCACGATCCAGGACATCTCTGGGCAACCGATACTCTGGAATGCCATAGCGAAGGAGACCTCCGGCCTTTGCCTCGCGCTCGTATAGATCCACAACCACTCCTTGCCGGGCCAAAAAATAGGCCGCTGACAATCCAGCCGGACCACTTCCAACGACCGCAACCTTTCCTTCGATGTTATCCGTATCTTTTTTGAGGGGAATATCAAGGCCATAATCACCTATGAATCGTTCCACTGCGCGAATATTCACTTGCTCATCAAATTCGCCCCGATTACAGCTTCCTTCACAAAAATGAGGACAGACCCGACCGCAAACCGCGGGCAGGGGATTCTCTCGGCGAATTATATCCAGGGCCTCAGTCAGTTTGCCTTCGCAAACCAGACCCATATACTTGGGAATATGGATGTGAGCGGGACATGCCTCGGAGCAAGGAGCAACTCCCTCTTTAAACACTGGCAGGAGAGTTCTCCAGGAACCAGTGAGATTTAAGGACGTATCCCTTTGGGAAATTGGGAAGGCTTCAATATCGTGTATTGGGCCCTTCCTCTCGGTGCTATAGATGGAATCCAGAATTTCCAGCATTTTTCCCTGCTAACCTACGGCCGCCTTGTAGTTATCGCTGGCCGCCTCAATGCGATCCTCTGCTCCCTTGGCCATCGAGTAGGCCTCCTGAAACGCCTCGATGTTTCTTTCCGTTCGGGCCAAAATAAATTTCTTAATTCCTGAGATGATACTTTCCGGCCTTACCAGACCGGTGAACCCCAAAAACGCCCCCAGGATGGGCGTATTAATAAAAGGGCTGGTCTTGCTGCCAAGGCCGTTTTTCATTGCCACGGCATTTACGTCCATGGTTTTGAGCTGAAAGTCCCCTTTTAAAGTGTCAAACTCATCAGGGCTTTTGCTGCTGTTGATCAGCATCAATCCTCCTTTTTGAATTCCGGCGGCTACGTCAACAAACCGGACCATGTTGTCACCCATGACAATTACGTAGTCGGGTCTGACCACTTTACAACGAAGGTTCGGGAATTTGTTATCCATGCGAACAAACGCCTCCACAGGGGCGCCTCTTCGCTCCGCGCCAAAGGTGGGAAAGGCCTGGGCATGTTTCCCTTCCAAAAAAAAGCCATAACCCAGAATCCAAGAGGCAATAACGGCCCCCTGACCTCCTCTGCCGTGAAAACGAATCTCTTTCATAGTATTTGAACACCTCTTCAAACTTGGAAATCTAAATCAGCATACCACCTGCAGTGCCTCATGAATTGCCTCTTACGTCTTCGGCCCTTATGTTTGACAACATCTTTGGTTCCATCAGCTTGACGAAATGTTTAATGTGGTCTCGCAGCAGCTGTTTTGCCTTCTCATATTCACCCTTTTCTATAAAAGTCAGGATCCCTGAATGGCCCGCCTGTGAATCCGTGGTAAGCCCGGGAAGGTATGCATACATGAACTGATACCTGGATAGATTCAGACTGATTTTTCTATAAAAACTTATCAGTTGTCTGTTGCCCGCCGTTTCCACCAACTTCTCGTGGAACTTAGCGAACAGCCTTAAATAGGCCAACTTTTTCCGTCGATCATTTTGGGGAGGAAAGGTAGCACCAGAACATTCATGAAGGGTCTGTTCAATATCTGAAAAGGCCGTGATTTTATTCTCCTTGATCAGATCTATGGAATAACACTCAACCATCTCCCTTGCCTGGTAAAGTCCCTTGAAATCTTCTACGGAGACATCTGAAACATAACAGCCCTTTCTTGGCACGCTAACCACCAAATGCCCCTCCTCGAGGATACGAAATGCCTCGCGCAAGGGTGCCCTGCTGATACCGAGCTGAGATGATAACTCAATTTCGTTTAGTTTTTTTCCTGCCGCCAGTTCACTTGTGATGATGTTATCCCTCAGATGCTCTACTACGCTCCAAGTAACACCTAAAATCCGCATCAGGCCCTCCCCCTCCGCCAAATACAAAGAATATTTAATTGTTCAACCGCTTAACTATTTATTTATTCAATTGTCGACAATAATACTAAAGGAAAGTTGTTTGTCAAGCAAAAAATGCTACACAAGAAAATCAGCAACTACGCCTCTATAGGATGAAGGATGAAGGATGGGGGTCAGACCAAGTTAACCATTTGATATGTTTATAATATGATCGGTTTTGCCATATTTTTAGGGCTTAAACCTTGATGGTCTCGTAAAAAGTCAGAAATGACCCGTTTTCGTCATTCCCGCGAACGCGGGAATCCAGGGAAATCAGTCCCGCCGCGGCGGTAGTGACGGCCTTGGAGACTTTTTACATGGGCATCAACCTTCAATTTTCATATCGAAAAGGGTCGTTTAAGAAAGCAGCAGTAAGATGCTAAGGGCAAATCGTCATTACATCCCCGGCTATCCGACCTGTGCTACAGGGAAAGATATCTGACATTTTAGAATTGTAGGTATTGGCCGAGAGTTTTCTATTCCCCTTTATTTAGGTTTTTGGAAAGAGGCCCCCCACGGGCTATCCGTACAGGTCGAAATATTTTGGTCATTGGAATTTGTAATTTTGACATTTTGATCAATTTGTGAGAGGAAAATGGATAAGGAAAAGGTTGAGGATATGGTAGCGGATATCTCTCTAAAAAAACTACAGGAAACATAACAGGATTATGGAGGATAAAATGGCAGAGAATACTCTCAGGGAGTTGTGGAAACGGATAGGTCGGCATCCAGGATCACGTGGTAAATGGAACCAAACATTGCCGAGCGCAAAAATTTTAAAAAATATTTTAGTGGGAATAGCAGTATTGGTTGTTTTTAGTCTTGATCCTGTTCAGGCAGGGGATCCACTTCCGGACGGGGAGGGAAGAAACCTTGTTTCTAAAAAATGTCAGACATGTCATGACCTTGATCGCATACAGAAAATGAGAGGTTCGAGAGAGCAATGGTCAGAGATACTCGAAGAAATGGTTAATAATGGTCTTGTTCTTAATGACAAAGATAGGGGAATGGTCCTAAATTATCTGGAGACGCATTTGGGGCTTTCTCCAAAAAATTAGGGCATTACGAGGTGTACGGTTAGAGATTTGCCGTATAGAGCGGGAAACCTTGTCGAAAATCCTCGCACATAGTGCGGGAGAACCCTTGAACGGTTACGCCATATGTCTCATATTCACGACCGCAGGCAGCAGCCTTCACCATTCCTGGTTGAAAATATCGATCTGCTTCCCAAAGGGCGGGTCCTGGATCTGGCCATGGGCGGAGGCCGGAATGCGGTCTATTTAGCTAAGATCGGTTATGAAACAGAAGGGATTGATATCTCCCGGGAGGCAGTGGATGCGGCCCTGGAACTGGCACGGAAGTCCGGGGTTCATCTAAAGGCCCACATACAGGACCTTGAAGGCAACGTTCATTTTGATAAAGGCGTATATGACGTCATTATCTGCTTCAATTATCTGCATCGTCCCCTAATTCCGAAGATGAAAGACGCTCTTCGCACAGGGGGGATGATAGTCTATGAAACCTATATCGTTGATCAGGCCCGGTTTGGCAGACCGAGAAATCCAAACCATCTGCTACAACATAATGAGCTTCTTCATATGTTCCGTGAGTTCCGGTGCCTTCGCTATCGAGAGGGAGTTATAGAAAGTCGAAAGGCCCTTGCCGGCATAGTAGCGGAGAAGGTGTAACTTGCCGTGTCCTAAAAGGTCTTTCTGCAAAATTGGCAATTTAAGTTGCCTGTGTAATAGTAATCGAATAACGATCAAGGAGTGACGAGTGACGAAGGAAAACAAAGAAGTTGGCCTCGAGGATCGTCTCAGTAAAGCAAAATAAAAGTAAAAATTCGTAATTCGGGACTCGGCGGTGACCTCGATTGTTGAAAAAAGATGTTAGTAGTCTGCAGTTAATCCATATTATCGGCATTATTTAAGTAATTATTAAATATTATCAATATATTAGCATGTATTTAAAGATATAAGTGGATTATATATGTCGAATAACCGGTCAACTTGTTTTGCGCAAATGTAAGAAAGAACTTTTGGGACGGTGTAACTGCGTTAGGGGGTGGCAATATGGAATGGAAGCAATTTTTTACTCCGATTAAGAATATGGATACAGAAGAGGCCAGGGCATATATGGCCGAGCATGAGGAAGGGACCTATACCCTTTTGGATGTACGTCAGTTAGGGGAATATGAAAACTCCAGGATCCCGGGGGCCACGCTTATCCCCCTTCCTCAGCTTTCTGACAGGCTCGGGGAGCTTGATCCTGAAAAGCCTGTTATAACTTACTGAGCCATAGGAGGCCGCAGCCGTGCCGCTGCGCAACTCTTGGCAGGACAAGGATTTAAGGAGGTATACAACCTTAAAGGGGGCATTAGGGCCTGGCATGGCCTTACTGCGGCTGGACCCGTTGAGATGGGCATGGTGACTCTCATGGGCGATGAGTCTCCCCTGGAAGTAATAGTCTTTGCCTATGGGATGGAGCAGGGTCTTGGAGAGTTTTACTCTTCCGCAGCAGGTATGATCGAGGACAAAGATGTGGCTGGGCTTCTGAGGAAGTTGGCCCGGATTGAAGAAAGCCATAAACAGAAGCTTCTTGATTTATATATGACCCTGAATACAACAGGGAAAGGGAGTGAGGCCTTTGAGGCAGAGATCATGAACGAGATGATGGAGGGAGGTTTCACCACCAAGGAATTCCTGGAAAAAAACAGGCCTGTCATGGAGACAACAGCGGACATCCTGAGTCTGGCAATGATGCTTGAGACCCAGGGCCTGGACCTCTATCTGAGATATTCCCAGAAAGCTGAAGATGAAGAAAGCAGGAGGGTCCTGTACCGGATAGCCGAAGATGAAAAGGCCCATTTGGCGGCTTTGGGCGATATGATGGAGGCCATTCATAATGAAAAATGAAATTCTAATCAGGCTTCTCTCTTTTGCCTCTGTTTTTGTTCTAATTGCCCTCTGGGAATTAGCAAAACCCCGCCGTGACCTGACCACATCCAAGGCAAAGCGATGGTTCGGCAATCTCGGGATAGTGGGCTTGAATTCGTTATCAGCACAGTTGCTGATGCCGATTATGCCGGTGGCCATGGCCCTTATTGTACAGGAAAACCACTGGGGACTGCTGAATACCTTGAATATCCCCTACCCTGTAGCAGTGGCGGCCAGCGTGATCCTCCTCGATCTTGTAGTATACATACAGCACGTCATGTTTCATGCCATCCCGATCCTCTGGAGATTCCACATGATGCACCATGCGGATCTGGATTACGACCTGACCACCGGCCTCCGTTTCCATCCCATAGAAATCCTTATCTCTTTCGGCATTAAATTAGCGGTCGTTGTCGTACTTGGCCCACCGGTTATGGCTGTTATCCTATTTGAGATATTGCTCAACGCCACTGCAACCTTCAACCACGGGAATATCTACATTTTTGAAAAGGTCGACCGGATCCTTCGTCTCTTTGTGGTTACGCCTGATATGCATCGTGTCCATCATTCCGTCACAATCCGGGAGACAAACAGCAATTTTGGCTTCAATATGCCCTGGTGGGATCGGCTCTTCGGCACTTATCGGGCCCAGCCCGCGGCAGGTCATAAAGGGATGACCATCGGGCTTTCCCAGTTTCGTGACCCGAAGCGCCTGACGCTCCCCTGGATGTTAGCATTGCCTTTTATCGGAACCCCCGGTCGTTATTCCATCAACGGATGGGGGCGCGAGCCTGTTGTTAGAAAGGGGTAAGGGTATTGGAAGACTTTAAGAGATATCGCTCGGAATTCCCAATCACAGAAAACCATACTTTCATGAATCACGCCGCGGTCTCCTCGCCTCCCATCCGGGTGGTTAAGTCTGTGGAATCGCTGTTACGGGAGTTCAGTTATTGCGGTATTGAGTGTTATCCCAAATGGCTAAAGAGGATTGCTGAAGTCCGCGGGCTTTTTGCCAAACTGATTAAGGCCCATGCCCACGAAATCGCGTTTGTCGGGAATACCTCAGAGGGGCTGAGCACCGTAGCGGCGGGGCTTGAATGGAAAGAGGGCGATGTGGTCCTTGTTCCTACCCCTGAGTTTCCGGCCAATATCTATCCCTGGATGAATCTGGAGCGCCAAGGGGTCTCTCTTCAATTCATTCAAAGGGAGGAAGGTCGTTTCGGGATTAGGGAGATAGAAAGGGCGCTGAAACCTCGCACCCGGCTCCTTTCAGTCAGTTCAGTCGATTTCTCTACAGGTTTTCGTTGCGATCTGGAGGCCATAGGCGATTTTTGCAAGAGAAAAGGGATACTCTTTTGCTTAGATGCCATTCAGAGCTTAGGCGTTATCCCCATGGATGTGAAGAAATACGGCATCCACTTTATGGCTGCCGGCAGCCATAAATGGCTCCTCAGCACCATGGGATGCGGCACCCTTTTCATCTCTAATGAGGTAAATGATATTGTTCACCCGGGGCAGGTTGGATGGAAAAGCGTGGTGGATGAGGAGGAGTTCTTCCAACTCAGTTTTGACCTGAAGCCGGACGCGCTCCGCTTTGAGTCCGGGACCATGAATGTGGCCGGAATTTATGCCTTAGGCGCAGCACTCGATTTACTCCAGGAATTGGGGATAGAAAAGGTCTACCGCAATGTTGTAAACATAAACGATCTCCTGTTCCAGGGATTGATGGATCGAAATGTCCGGATCATGACGCCCATGGGTCAGGAAGAACGCTCCGGCATACTCAGCTTCATCCCTTCTTCAGACCCTAAGTCCCTTTTCAAATTCTTAGCCGGGAAAAAGATAGTGGTTTCTCTGAGAGATAATATGATCCGGCTTTCACCCCATTTTTTTAATAATGGGGATGATGTGAGGATCTTTTTTGAGGCCTTGGATGGCTTTGGAGAAGATGAAAAATAAGGATTTGACCACAGGCGGTCCCTGGGATTTAGAGGATCTATACCATGGAGATAAAGATCCCCGTCTGTGTGAGGACCTTGATGCAGTTCGAGACAAGGCCCTCGGCTTTGTCGCTTTGTTCAAGGGGAAGATTAATAATGAAAACCTGGACCCCAAAACACTCCTCTCTGCAATTCGTGAATATGAATCAATTCATGAGATGGGCATGCGGCCCTACCTCTTCGCCTATCTTTACCACTCAGTAGATACCCAGGCTCACAAAAGGAACAGGCTTTTGCAAAAAGTCAGGGAGACATGGAGTGAAATATCCCAGATGGTCGCGTTTTTTGAGCTTGAGATCAAGGCCCTTCCCGGTGATTCCCTAACAAGGCTTGCCGCCCACGAGGACCTTTTCAAATATCGTCATTTTCTCCTGAATCAGATCCGATTCAAGCCGTACGCCCTGAGTGAACCCGAAGAAATGATGATCAAACGAGGGCATGTTTCAGGGAGAGACGCCTTTTTGTCTCTTTACGACGAGATCATGGGCTCCCTACACGTTCCGGTCGTAATAAACGAAAAAGAGCACTCCCTTACCATCGATCAGGCCCAGGCGCTCTTTTATTCGCCGGACCGTGCCCTTAGAGAAACGGCCTCAGAAACCCTTTTCTTGGAGCTGAAAAAGCAGGGGGTGATTTTCAAGAACATCATAAACGCCCTGGTCCTGGATTATAGCCTGGAAAACCAGTACAGACGGCATCCTTCTCCAATGCACAGGGTCCATTTGCTCAATGAGGTGAATGAACCGGTTATTGAGGGTATGATGGAGTCAGTGGAGGACCATTACCCCCTGGCATGGAAATACTTTCGTCTCAAGGCCCGCGGGTTGGGATTGAAAGGCCTGAAAACCCATGATATTTTCGCACCTCTTCAAACAGATGTGCCACAACTGACTTTTCCTGAGGCTGAGGCACTGGTGTTGGGGGCCATGGAAGAACTCCACCCCCTGTTTTATTCAGCATCCAAACAGTTTTTTGATGACAGGAGAATCGATGCGGAATCGAGAAGCGGCAAGCAGAACGGGGCATTTTGTAAATGCCTTGCGCCGTCCATTCCCCCTTATATTTCACTTGGTTACAACGGAACCATAGGGGGACTTATGACACTCGCTCATGAACTCGGGCACGGGATACATTATCGACTTGCGTCAAATCAGAGTTATTTGAATTTCAGACCCCCACCTGTTCTGGCGGAAACAGCATCCACATTTATGGAGGCGGCCCTGACCGCGTATCTTATAAACCATAAAGTGTTTGAGAGGCACGGCTCCGCGATCCTGGCCTCACGCATTGAAGGCATACTTACAACCGTGTTCCGACAAAATGTGATCACACGTTTTGAACAGGCCATTCATCAAAAACGCCAGGATCATCTGCTCAGTACACAGGAAATCTGCCGGATCTGGTGGGATGAGAATAAGAGATTTTACGAGCAACAGGTGGAGATGACAGCCGGCTATGCCTGGGATTGGGCACGCATTCCCCATCTCTTTCATTGTCCCTTCTACTGTTACAGCTATATCTTTGGAAATCTTCTTTCCATTATCCTGTTTCAGAACTACAGGGAGAAGGGAGACGGGTTTTTAGAGACGATCATTGATCTTTTCAAGGCCGGATCTTCCCGGGCGCCGATGGAGATGTTTACAGAGATGGGCCTGAACCCTGAGGACAAATCGTTCTGGAAACCGGCCTTTCAGTATATAGAGGATTTGATTGATTCGTGGGAGGAGTGTTAAAGGCTGAATTGGATCAGCGAATGGCTTGAATAAAACAGCTCAGGATCAGTTCAAAGTGATTTTTGTGGTTTCGTATTTTCCCCCAGATATGAACCTGCTTTTAAATCTCCGTCGTGGATTGCTTTGACTTTTTCGAGGTGTTTTATAAATGAGTTCTTCAAGGATGTTGGTAACATGGTTACACGGTCCTTCTGCCCTTTGCCATCTCTTACAACAATCTGATTATATTCAAAATCGATATCCTTTACTCTAAGGCGGAGGCACTCCAT
>JAUWPC010000143.1 GCA_030611815.1 Desulfobacteraceae bacterium | reverse complement strand
GTGGATAGGCATTCATTACTGGCTTGCTCCCCATGTAGAACACCCCGACGGGAAGGCGCGTATTACAGGGGCTTGCAGGGATACCATGGAAATATGCCTGAAGTTCAAGGAGGATAGAGTTGCAGAGAGCGCCCATTGGACCGATGGATGCGCCTACAGCCTCAACTGCGTCTGTTCTGCCGCAGATCTTGCCAAGGGGAGAACTCCCGACGAGGTCTTGGAAATCGATGCAGATCTTATTCAAAAATCAGTGGGCGGGCTCCCGGAAGATCACCTGCATTGCGCGCGTTTGGCTGCCGAGACTCTGCAGGCGGCTTTGGATGACTTTATGCGGAAGTCGAAGAAGGGAAAAGCAGATCCGCAAACGACCTGATTCCAGAAGAGAGATCTATCTTGAAGTTTTGTGTCTTATCATTTATGCTTTTTTCTGATATCTTAAGGAATGTCGAATCAGATCTCTGAATTCTTCAACTCTTACTCAAGGAGGATAGGCCAATGAAAGAGATAAATAAAGCGTTAGCGAGCGGCTTATTTCGTGGCTTCTTAACTCTGTTTGTTTCACTGCTCATGGTTTCATGCGCTTCCATCCCTGAATTACAGGTTCTTTATAAGCTTCCGCCCCCTTCAAAACAACTGAAAGGGCGGTTGGTGGCATTGACGGTTGATGATGAGCGGGCATCAAAGACGGTCCTGGGCAAAGGGGCAACAGAGGAATTCAAGGGGTTTTCAGGCAACATCTCGTTCAGCGTCGCTGGTTATAATGAGAAGGAATTCAAGGTGGGGATATTTAACGTCCCTGATCTGATGAGGGAGGCATTCAAAAGAAAACTGGCAAACTTAGGAGTGGAGGTGCTCCCCGAAAAAACGTTAGGCAAACTCGAATTAATGATCGTCCTAAAGGAATTTTCCCTTGATCTCGAGGGGCGGGAGTGGGTGGCCAAAATGAGCTACGAGGCTAAGCTGATAAAAGGGAAGGCAACCCTTGCAAGCCAGATTATTAACGGGCGGGCCGAACGTTACCATTTGTTTGGACGCGACAGCGCAGATACCCTCATGGGAGAAATCTTCACCGATATGGTAAATGCGTTGGATCTGTCCAGGCTCTTTAAGCAGGGCGGTGGTTAATTGGCGGACGATTGAATGATAACCGCTATTTGCCTCCCGGGAATAATAACATCCATAATCCCAGAATGACAAATAGCGCACCTGCACCCATTTTAATATAGTTTGGAGGGACCAGTTTAGCCAGGGCGGAGCCAAAGAGAACAGCTAATAAAGATGTCAATATGAGAGCGCCTGCAGATCCGAGGAATACAGCTAATCGCGCTTTGTTTTCAGCGGCAAAGGCAAAGGTTGCCAGTTGCGTCTTGTCACCCAATTCCGCTAAGAATATCATTCCAAACGTTGTAAACATAACCTTTAAATCCATTCTTACCCTCCAAAATTAATATGTATAAACCCTGATATCCAGACTTCGTTAAGTGGTTGAGTCCAGCCATCTATTGTGCCATATGGCAATATCTGTGGCTGGGTAAACAAGATTTTTTATTTACTGCGTGCCTATGAAAAAGGGTCTGAATTGGGTTTCGTCTGTCATCAAGGCCTGTTCTATCTCTCTTAACAGTTTTTCCTTATCTTCCGGAAGGCGGCCTGTAAGATTAATATAGTTGGTGTAATGGTCACTGGTTAAATGGGTGCGACATTCGAGATTCTTTAGGAGTTCTCTGGTCTCCATGAGTACCTCGTGAGGAGAAAGAGGTTGGAACAGACCCTTTTTGATCTGATGCAACAGGAGTGTATTAACTTTCGGGACCAGGGTTCGGAGCCTTACAAAGTCAGGCTCGATGGCGTTCAGGACTTCGGCCGTGGCCGCGGCGTGCTCCCTTGTCCGCTCAAGTCCTCCCAGGCCAAGAACTACATATTCACTGAGTTCTATCCCTGCTTCCTTCACAAATCGACCTGCCTCCACATGTTCTGAGGCGGTTGTTCCCTTTTTGACCCTTCTCAGTATCTCGTCATCCCCGCTTTCAAGGCCCACATGAATTCTGTTTAGGCCTCCCATTTTAAGCGATTTCAACTCCTGCGCTCCCTTCCTGGCAATGTATTGCGAAGATCCATAGACGGTGATTCTTTTAAGCGATGGAAACTTCTCCGTGGCAAAGAGGCAGATATAAGATAGATCTTTCGCAGGCATAGCGATAGTGTTCCCTGCCGGAAAGAACAGGGTTCGTACCCGGCCGCCATATATCTTCCGTGCCTCAGTAATATCCTCACAGATCTCTTGGACCGGTCTCACCCTGTAAGCAGGACCTTTCTTATAGACCATACAGAATGAGCATTTGTTGTGCGGGCATCCGACAGTTGCTTGAATCAGCAGACTGTCTGCCTCACTCGGTGGCCGGTATATCGGGCCTTCATAACGCAAAACAGCAGTCCTCACGTTTATCAGAGTTCTATGTTAAAATGTTTGGTTCAAGGTTGACGGTCTCGTAAAAAGTCTCCCGCTTCAGTTCAGCGGGACGTTGTGCTGCATTTCGTAATCATTCAACGTACGATAAGTACGCCTCATGATTACAAAATTTGCACGCCTTGAATTTGAACTTTTTACGAAACCGTCTAAATCGGACTTTTTACGAGTTCATCAAGGTTGGTGGTCTCGCAAAAAGTCGAAGTCTTTCCGATTAAACTATAATAAAATAGGCATCTTTTACTTTTTCGGTGGTTATTTGAGCAAGAAATCATAGCAGCAATCTATACTTTTACCAAAGTCCTTTTTTGTATTTGGTTGATTTTTTCTGCCATTGTGTGGGGATACAGGAATGGTGCTTGAATGCGATTTCAGTTGACAAAGGCTATTCCTTGGGTATTAACTAAATTGAGTGTTATTCATTTTCACTAATTTCTAAATAACTTCTAAATAACTCAACAGCACGCCCCCAGCCTTCTGGAGCAAGCTATGAAGAGATATAACCAGAAGGTGTGGAATGTAAAGGATTGCAATAAGTTCCTGGGGAATTTTGTATTTGGACTTGTCAATTTGTTTCGCTTTTCACCCCTGAGAGTGATGGTCCCATGACCACGACGTGGCATGTAAAATAGGATCGAGGTAAAAATATAGTGCAAGGAGGCAAAAATGGATTTAATAACAGTAGAAAGTTTGATGGTGCCCATTGAAGAGTATGCAACTGTTAGCCAGGATGCAACCCTTTATGAGGCAGTTAAGGCTTTGGAGAAAGCTCAAGAGGAGCAGGATCGAAACCGATATCATTACCTGCACAGAGCGATTCTGGTATTAGACAATAATCGAAAGGTTGAGGGGAAAATAACCCAGTTAGATGTACTGAGGGCCTTGGAGCCAAAATATAAAGACATGGGAGATCTGAGATCCATATCCCGTGCCGGTTTCAGTCTGGATTTCATTAAATCGATGATGGAAAAGTTTGCTCTGTGTGATATACCTTTCACTCATATGTGCGCCAGAGCTGGTGATCTGAAAGTGAAGGAATTTATGAGCAGTCTCAGCGAGGGTGAATATGTTGAAGCAGATGAGGCCTTGTGCGAGGCAGTACACATGTTTGTAATGGGTCATCATCAATCTCTGCTTGTGACAAGAGACGGAGACATTATAGGAATATTGAGATTGACTGATGTGTTTAAAGAAGTCTTCCAGACGATGGAGTCTCACAAGCTCAAATCAGACGATGCATAGTCCACTCCTCTCGATACTTCATGAGAACGGTCATCCCGTAGGTCTCTGTGGTTAGAAAACATGCCGATTTTATACACACGGGGTTTAATGAGGATTCAGGAATAGGATATTGAGAGAGGCAAAATCAAGGATTTAGCCTTGATGAAGGTCGCGACTGACACAATACTTTGGAGTTGCCTGTGGAAGCCTCTTTTGAGACCATTACTCCAATGCTCCAACACTCCTTTTGGTACGCTGTCCAGGCATAACTAATTGACTCTGACAAACCCAAGGATGTGGATTTCCGAATCTAATTATACCGTTAAAGGAGGAGGAATCGAATGGATTTACCTGAAATGAACAAGGAGGTGCCCCTGCCTGAGATAGAAAAGATCTGTGAGGCCTATGGGCTGTCAGACCTCTGGGAGAAAATTGAGAAAGACCCGCCGCCCATCCCCTTTAAGAGCGACGGGTGTTCCATATGGTTTGATTCATGGCAGGGGATCGACTTTTACCCGGCCTGCTTTTTCCATGACCTCAAATACTGGTGCGGATATCCGGGAGAGGAAGCCGAACGCCTGATTGCCGATGCGGAGCTTATGATCGATATTGCCAGGGCCGGTGCGCCAAAGATGGCGGAAGTGATGTTTGCAGGCGTCAGGGTTGGCGGGCACGAAGCGCTCGAGAGATCTTTCAGTTGGGGGTTTGGTCGACAGAAAGAGAGCCGATGAACATCATCTTTTTTGCCATTGTCCTGATCGCATTTCTCTCAGCCGGATGGCGTCAGATCAACTGGATGCCGGGCGATGGCGTTGTTTCGCCGATGGAAGGCCTTTCTAAGGCCATGGTGGAATCTGCTTCGGGTTCGGTTGAACTGGCCTTGGGCCTTGTGGGGGTGATGACCCTCTTTTTGGGCCTGATGAAGGTAGCAGAGGCTGGAGGGATGCTCACCGTCCTGGCCCGTCTAATTCGTCCCCTCATGGTCAGGCTCTTTCCCAATGTGCCTCCAGAGCATCCTGCAATGGGGAGCATGATCTTGAATATGTCGGCCAATGCCCTGGGGTTGGGCAACGCCGCCACTCCATTCGGTATCCGGGCTATGCAGGAGCTTGACAAGCTGAATTCCCGTCACGGAACCGCGACCGATTCAATGGCGCTCTTTCTCGCCATCAACACTTCCAACGTGACCCTTTTGCCTACAGGGGTTATCGCGCTCCGGGCGGCCGCTGGATCGGTGGATCCGGCAGGGATTCTCCCTACCACCCTGTTTGCCACCGTGTGTTCGACGATTGCGGCCATATTTGCGGCCAAGGCCTTTGGCCGGCTCCCTATGTTCACGAGAACGCGTCCCCTTGAAATTGAGAAAGAGAAAGAAGAGGATGGGACCGGCTCAGAAGGGGATACACCGAGCGAAGAAACACTAACCGGCTATCCTGTCTGGGTGAGCGGGATTGGGGTATGCGCCCTGATAGCGCTTATTCCACTGACCATTTTTTTCGGCAGGTCAATCTCTCCCTGGATTATCCCCAGTATCATGTTAGGGTTCCTCGCCTTCGGTGTTGTCAGGCGGGTGCGTATCTACGAGGTCTTTGTGGAAGGGGCCAAAGAAGGATTTCAGGTGGCTATCAGGATTATCCCTTACTTAGTGGCAATTCTTGTGGCGGTGGGGATGTTTCGTGCCAGCGGCGCCATGGAGGCAATGGTCAATATGATTGGGGGTCTTACATCTCAACTGGGAATGCCTGCCGAAGCCCTTCCCATGGCGCTTTTGAGGCCTCTGTCAGGATCTGGGGCATATGGGGTCATGGCGTCTATTATAAACGAGCCCGGCATCGGCCCGGATAGTTACACCGGCTATCTCGTGTCAACACTCCAGGGGTCTACGGAAACCACCTTTTATGTGTTGGCGGTCTATTTTGGAGCCGTTCAAGTGCGCCGCATACGCCACGCCCTGGCAGCGGCATTGACTGCTGACCTGGTAGGGATTGTAGCTGCCGTGGTTATCTGCTCATTCCTGTACGGGTAGGGACTGCAGCAGATAGACAACCCCGAACTATTTCCTGTGACTCGATAAGCTCAAGGGGTGTGTGAGGTATTAGAGATTGTATTTCTTTAGCTGGAAGAGCTTTTTGTCTTGTGTTGCAACAATGTGGTAGAATTTGTCCTGAGGAACATAAATATAGGGGACGTCCTCTTTTCTCCTGTAAAGGAAGTGTGAAAGGATCATCCTGTTAACGGCCCGGTGGCCTATGATCATAATGTTTTGGGGGTTACTGCTTAGATAAAGGGCTTTCTTAATACCCCTGTCCACTCTCTCCTTCATGGTGATATAGCCCTCTCCTTCCGGATAAATATAGTTATACTTATCCTCCTTCCTGGCAAAGTAGACATGGGGCATTTTGCGCCGGATCTCCTCATAGCTCATACACTCACAGACCCCGCTGTTGATTTCGTTGAACTCTTTCAGGGGTATCATGACGCAATCTTTTTGTAGACGCTTAATGGGAAAAGCCGTTTGCACTGTGCGCTTTGTTTTGCTTGTAAAGATTACGGGCATCTTTTTGTTTTTAAAAGATTGTGCCAGGGTCTCAGCCTGGATCTTCCCATCCCTGGTAAGTCCAGAATTTCCGCCGATCCTGTTTTGGAGGTTAAAGTAGGTTTCCCCGTGTCTTATAAGAAAGAGGTTTTTAACGGTGTCAGTAACCAGAAAATCCCTGATCCGGTCATAATAGGGGATGTCGTCTGAAATCTCTTCATCTGAGATCTTGTTGTATAGAGAATCCAATTTAATAAAATTTGTTTCCTTCTCAACGGGGGTGTAAATGGCCTGATAGTAATTGATGCGCTGCTTGAAGCTCTCTATAGCAGCCCCCCTTCCTAAGTGGCTGAACTCAGGATGAGCAACCTTCCTATCTATGCTCGCCTTAAGTATCTCTTCGTCATCGTTAATACATTCGATAAAGAGAATGGCGTGGTCAGTAAGGAGCTCGGTTATTATTTTTCTTCTCTTAAGACTGGCATTTGTAGCATCCAAGATGGCTACATTTCCGGCTCTTTTCAGGTAGTCTGTGGCGCGTCTGACATTAATCAGGGCGATCTTTTCTCTGAGTTCTAGTCCGTTCCTGTTGTTGGGGTCGTAGAATTCAGGATAGGATGTGTCCTCCGGACTGAGTTTTCTCCTCAAATCGCCGTTGTTAAAAATCCGGGTCTTTATGTCGTTTTTGACCAGGTTTTCTTTGAGCTTGCTCGCAATGGTAGATTTTCCCCTGGCAGGGAGACCGACCATAACGATGTAGAGTTTAGTGTTGTCCATATTGAAGGCGCAAGGTGCAAGGCGTTAGGCGCAAGGAACTGAACCAGCATCCAGCATCCAGTATCAAGTAGCCATGCCTCAAAAGCCTCTTGAATTATGACATCGTGATTAATAATAATCTTGAACTTTTTCGTAAAGCATTTATAATTAAAAACGTATATCTAATCAAGGAAATATCTTGCGCAGGCGGGCGCAAACGATGAGACCTTTGCAAAATGCTCAATTTCGAAGTCTGCGCTTATCTGGTCAAGATCAAGGAAGGCGACGATTTCAACCACAGGAATATCTTGAATATTTCGAGGATTGAAATTTGAGACTGACGCAGAGATTGGGCAAAAGGGGGCGTTTTGCAAAGGTCTCAATGACAGGAGGAAAAAATGGCACAGGCTTCCGTTACAAGATCTCGGACTGACGTATTGGTTAATGACTTTGTAAGAAGTGTTTACAATTGGATGGCGGTTGGGCTTTGCCTGACAGGGTTCGTGGCATTCTATGTTTCTAATAATGAAACGTTATTGCGTCTCATATTCGGTAACCCAATTATCTTTTTTGTCCTAATTTTAGCTGAATTGGGCATGGTATTTGCCATTGTAGGGATGGTTAACAAAATGAGCGCAGGTACGGCCACATCCCTCTTTGTGATTTATTCGGCCCTGAATGGGGTTACTCTTTCTTTTATATTTTTGGCCTATACACGGACCTCCATTGTCAGCACCTTCTTTATCTGCGCAGGGACCTTCATAGCGTGCAGTATCTATGGGTGGACCACGAAACGGGATCTGACTTCCATTGGCGGGTTCCTCATGATGGGTTTGATTGGCATTATTATTGCCTCTCTGGTAAATATGTTTATGAGGAGCAGCGCCATGAGTATGATAATCAGCTATATCGGGGTCATAGTCTTCGTGGGTTTAACCGCTTACGATACCCAGAAGCTCAAGAACATGGCGCTTACTCAGCCAGCGGGTGTGGATGGTGCTGTAGTAAGAAAGGGAGCCATTTTAGGGGCGCTATCTCTATATCTCGATTTCATCAATCTGTTCCTGATGTTTTTGAGGATATTCGGCACAGCGCGTGATTAGAGGAGAACACCTCCGTCAATTTGAAGCCGTAACCCGATCCCCCTGATGGAACCTGAGTCCTGTCAGGGGGATTTTGTTTTGGGGATTGATAAAATGGGGGAGCCATCTTATTTAAAGCTTTATAGAGATGGGGAGCTTGAGGCCCGGATTGAAAAGGGATCGGCTTTAATGGAGTCCTGCCATCTTTGTCCCCGCGAATGTGGCGTGAACCGGTTGGACGGGGAGACGGG
>JAUWPC010000268.1 GCA_030611815.1 Desulfobacteraceae bacterium | reverse complement strand
ACTTATACCAACATGTTCCTCACCAAATTTAGCGTATCACGACCCGTTGTCGTTCGGATGGCCCTGATCCTTATCGTGATCTTTGGCATTTATGCCTACAGTTCCATGCCAAGGTTCTTAGATCCGGATATCACCATCGGGGAAGGAGTGGTTATTACCGTTTGCCCTGGATTTTCCCCAGAGGAGATGGAAAGTCTGGTGACAAAGAAGATCGAAGACGAGTTAAAAGGGATATCCGAGATCAGACGCTTTGAGTCAAATTCCTATGAGAGCACATCAAAGATCCACGTTTTTTTTAACACCCGCCTTTCAGAATATGAGATTGACCAGGCCATGCAGGAGGTCAGAAACGCCGTGGATCGGGTGGATGACCTTCCTGAGGAGGCGAAGGTCCCCAGGGTCATAGAGATCGATATCGCCATCTTCCCTGTCTGCATGGTCGGATTAGCAGGTCAGCTTCCCATGATGCAGCTTCAGGACATTGCCGGAGAGATCGCTGACACCTTTGAAGGGATTAAAGGGGTATCAGAGGTCGATATCGTGGGGGAGAGAGAGGCTGAAATATGGGTGGAATTAAATCCCCGACGCATGTCCGCCTACGGCATCTCAATACCTGAAGTGGCTCAGGCTGTTGCCAAACGCACAAAAAACCTTCCCGGCGGCACAGTGGAAATGGGGAAACACGAAACCGCAATAAGGATGGTGGGCGAACCAAGGGACCCCAAAGATTTAGGGAATATTGCGCTCAAAAGCGTTAATGGGGGCACAGTCTACCTCCGTGATATTGCCAGGATAACCCCCACCTTGGAAAAGCCCAGGACCCTGACCTTCATAGACAAGGAGAATGCGCTTGTTCTCTCCATCAAGAGGAAAAAAGACACAAACATGATCCAGATCGTGGATGACGTTAAGAGGCTCATGAAGGAGATCCCGGCCCAATATGCCGGTCTCAAAACCACGCTCTATTTCGACCAGGCTCGAGAGATCAAGAAACGGATAAAAGAACTCCAGACCAACGGTTTATTAGGTATTGTCTTAGTGTTTTTCGTCCTCTGGGTCTCCATGGGTCTACGAAACGCCCTCTTTGCCTCTATCGGCATCCCGGTTGCCTTTCTCCTTACATTCATCCTGATGAAGGCTTTTGGCCTTTCTATCAATGGGCTGACTCTCTTTGGGCTGATCCTTGTCCTTGGCGTGGTTGTTGATGATGCCATTGTGGTCCTTGAAAATATCTTCCGTCACTTAGAGAAAGGAAAATCCCTTATGAAGGCCACCCTTGAGGGGAGCCGCCAGGTCCTGGCCCCGGTCTTAGCATCGGTCTCTACTACCATGGCCGCCTTTCTCCCTATTCTCATCCTGGTCGGCGGCGTCATCGGCCGGTACTTGGCCGACCTGCCCAAGGTGGTGATGTTTGCACTTGCGGCGTCGCTTTTCGAGGTCTTTTTCATGCTCCCCTCCCACGTGGTGGAGTTAACACCGAAAAACAGAATAAAGAAGGTCGTAAGGAAGCGGTTTGACATTTTTAGTCCCCTTAGAAAGATCTATTATCCATATTTGAAGGTCATTCTTCGGCACCGATATTTTTCCGTGCTCTTCATCGCCTTATCAACTGTTCTCGCCTTTTTTCTATATTTCCAGACCGACTTTGTCATGTTCCCTAAAAGCGACGTCTTCCCCAGGTTCAATATCCACTTCGACCTCCCGGCGAACTCCACTTTAGACAGATCCCGGGAGACACTCATGGAACTCTCTGACCTGATCAAGGAGCGTATCGGCGATGATCTGGAGGCCCCCATTGCTGTGGCAGGGATGAAAGAGGTAAATTATGAGCCTGTTTTCGGCACGCATTTTGGGATGCTGATGGTCATCTTGAAGACAAAGAAGGAGAGAAAGCGCTCTGTTGTGGAAACGATGGAAATAGTCAGGGAAGATGCGGGGGAACTCCTCACTTCTCTTGGTACCACCTCCTTTGTCTTAGAGAGGCTGATTGAAGGGCCGCCTGTGGGCGCCGATGTCGATCTGAAGATACAATCTCCCAACTGGGAAAGCTCTGCCAGGATCTCCCGCCTGTTAAGGGAAGAGATGGCCAGGCACAGGGGGATTGTGGATATTCAGGACGATGTCTCAAGGGAGAAGCAGTTCATGGAAATCACCCTGGATGAGGCCAAGGGGAAAAAACTCGGGATCGACCAGAACCATCTTGTCATGGCGGTCCAGGCAGCCTTCCATGGACTTGCGGTAGCCACCTACAACCAGGGTGACGACAATCAGGATGTCAAGTTAAAATATCTGCCCGAATACAGACAGGACTTTGACGACCTGGTAAACCTGAAGGTGATGGTTCCGGGGCGCGGGGAGATTCCCTTAAAGGAATTAGCTGAAATCCGTCTGACCCCCGGCTTTCACAATATCTATCATTATGACGGGAAACAGACCGTACGCCTCACCGCAAACATCAAAGAGATGCAGGATGACCAGGAGGGTGCCAGCGGCTTCCTCTCCATCCTGAGCGGCAAAAAAATGACTGCGGTGAAGGCCAATAAGATCGCCAGGGAGTACTTCGAGACGATTCGGTATAACTTCCCGGGCGCTAAAATGATCGCAGGCGGGCTTCAGGATGAGACCAACACGTCACTCAGGGAATTGGGGAACGCGGGCATGTTAGCTATCTTTCTTATATTCTTTATCCTTTCTCTCCAGTTCAACTCCTTTACCCAGCCTTTTATCATTATGATCACCATCCCCTTTGCGAGCCTGGGCGTGATGGTAGGGCTCCTGGTAAGCAATAACCCCTTGACCTTTGTCACCTTGATCGGCCTCTTGACACTCACGGGAATCGTTGTTAACGATTCCTTAGTCCTGATCGATTTTATGAACCGTTACAGGAAAGAACACCCCAAACAGCTTTATTTAGCCATCATACGGGGATGCCATGTGCGCATGCGGCCAATCGTACTCACATCTATCACAACCATATGCGGTTTGGCGCCCATGGCCTTTGGCGTGGGGGGCAAATCCGTTTTCTGGGCCCCATTGGCCACTGCCATCATGTGGGGACTGGCCTTTGCAACTATCCTCATCCTCTCCATGGTGCCGGCCTTCTATGCCATCTTGGAGGATATTGGTTATTTTATCCGCCACCGGAAACGGAGAAAGGCTGATACGCTGAGGGAGATCGAAGAGGCATTCGGTTACGAGGAATTACAACCTTTCATGAAACAGCGGGAAAAATTGGGATAACGAATTTGATGAGGCCGCAAAAAGGCGCAAAAGGCACAAAAAATAAAATTGGGGTATAGTAAAATCAAGGGTTTATAAGAAATAAAAATTCGCTCTCAGACTTTTTACATGGACGTCAAATTTAGAAATTGAGGAATTGAGACCCCGGTGAAATGCGTTGCACTGTCATTACCATGAATTTCACGGGGTAAAGATTGGGGTTTGAAGGATTAGGATGATAGGATAGTCCGTGTGAATAATCTGCGGTAATCTGCGTAATCTGCGGATGGGATTGAGAGATAGTGAAAGGTGCAACTGATGAGCAAAAAAATTGGCTCCTCTGGAGAATCTGTGGGTAAATATGAAGCTATATCCAGATTTCTCAACCGATCAAAGCGGTGTAACATATTGTTTTGAGCAGAATCAATGTATCTATTGCATGTAATATTCTAATGCGAAAATTTAAGCTTTAGACCCGCAGAAAAATCGACCTGTGCTCCGACGAGCGTTATAGTGCCCATTCTCACACAGATTGATTTTCTGCTGGAGCCCACAGTTGGTAGTAATTATTGGTTAAAATCGCGTTGATAATTCCGGATAGACGCCAATATGAGACTTGAAAGGCACTGGGACATAATCCATAATACTGTAAACGACAACAAATCGAACAGTATAAAGGAGATGCCCAGTGCGCATAGAGACATTACTAAATCGGGTATATTGGATCAAGTCATTTGTATACGTGGGAGTGAGCATTCAGAGGATAGGGCGTCGCGATGCGATCGTGGTGGATATAAAGGCTCGACAGAATAGTCTGCCGGCTTGTTCCAGATGCGGTAAGACCGGGCAGGTATACGACCATATGCCTAATCATAGGCAATTTGAGTTCATACCGCTGTGGAATATACCGGTGTATTTTCACTATACAATGCGCCGGGTAGATTGTGAAGAGTGCGGGGTTCGGGTGGAACAAGTCCCATGGGCAGAAGGCAAATCACCGGTAACGAAGCCTTTTGCGCTATTTCTGGCTCGATGGGCCAAGAGGCTGAGTTGGAAAGAGACGGCGAAGTCATTCTGTACGACATGGGATACGGTGTTTCGTTCGGTTAAGCTGATCGTGGAATATGGTTTGAAGTATCGGCAGTTGGATGGGATCACGGCCATCGGTGTTGACGAGATACAATACAGGAAAGGACATCAGTATTTGACGCTTGTATATCAGATCAATTTGGGGACAAGGCGGCTGCTGTTTGTGGGGAAGGAACGTAAGGCAAAGACGTTGCTGCGGTTCTTTCGGGACTTTGGCAAGGAGCGTTGTGAGAAACTGGAATTCGTATGTTCTGACATGTGGAAAGCGTACATTAAAGTGATCAAGAAGAAGGCCCCGGATGCTTTGCATATCCTGGACCGTTTTCATATCGTTCAGAAGCTTGGTAAAGCCATTGACAAGATCCGAGCGGCGGAGGTCAAACGTCTTGCTGCGGAGGGCTATGACGAAGAGGTACTGAAACACACCAAGTACTGCTTCTTGAAAAAGGAAGAGAACCTGACCAAAAAACAGAAAACGAAATTGACCGATGTTCTTCAGTACGACCTGAAGAGC
>JAUWPC010000055.1 GCA_030611815.1 Desulfobacteraceae bacterium | reverse complement strand
GTCCAATGGGCGCTCTCTGCAACTCTATCCTCCTTGAACTTCAGGCATATTTCCATGGTATCCCTGCAAGCCCCTGTAATACGCGCCTTCCCGTCGGGGTGTTCTACATGGGGAGCAAGCCAGTAATGAATGCCTATCCACCGGCCGATTATCACAAAGAGGACCGCACAGACGAGAAGAAACCATAGGATATATTCAATCATGGGTAACCGTTTACAGGTTCATTGTTTTTCTTTGCGAGCTTTGCGCCTTTGCGTGAAACCTGGCATCTGACACCATATACCCCTTGGTGGCTACCATAAACTTTAGGCACTTTAGTCACTTCTGAAATTTATCCAGGTTAGGGATTTTATACCAACATTCGCCAGATAGTCGAGTGGAAAAGGAGAGGGACTTAGAACCCTAAAATAAGATATAATTTTGATGAAGCCGTAAGAAGTCAGAAAGCACCCGTTATTGTCATCCGGCACTCAGTTATCTGAGTGCCTGGATCCAGGAAAATCAATCCCGCCGCGGCGGGAGACTCTCGCTTTCGCGGGAGTGACGGCCTTGGAGATTTTTTACGAGACCATCAATCTCAAGCTGTGAACGAAATCGGATATTACAACATTTTCCTTGACACTAAAGTGACCAGTGTGGCATGTAACATATTTCACAAGAAGGCTCAGCCAGTAATATAATTTCTCACAAAACTAATCGGTCAACAAGCAGGAGACGAATGTTATGAGTCAAGAAAAACCAAAAGGCCCTGTGATGGTCATCGGGGGGGGTATTGCCGGGATTCAAGCGGCCCTTTCCCTATCAGATGCGGGCTATGGGGTCCATCTAATCGAGAGTACTGGTTCATTAGGCGGTATGATACCCAAGCTTCACCGGATCTATCCACTCTGCGCGTGCTGCAAAGTCAATCCACGAATTGCCGCCTGCGAACAAGACCCCAATATCAGTGTAATGTTGAACACAAAGGTGTCGGGGCTTACCGGGGATTTTGGCAATTTCAGCGTTACCCTTGAAACAGAAAATCAAAAAAAAGAATTGCAAGTGGGAGCAGTGGTCCTTGCCGCGGGGATTGAAACATTTGACCCCGCAGAGCACGAGACATACCCCCATGAACAGTTTCCAAATGTCATCACCAGCGTGGAATACGAACAGATTCAAAAACCCCTTGGCCCCGAAGCGGGTATTTTGAAAAGGCCTTCTGATGGGAAGACACCGGCGAAAATCGCCTGGCTGCAATGCGTGGGCTCAAGAGATATAAACCAGTGCGACGCACCCTACTGCTCTTCCGTCTGTTGCATGTACGCGCTTAAGGAAGCGGTGAATACCAAGGATTTTGACGAAGATATCGAGACAACCATCTTTTATATGGATATGAGAACCCATGGAAAGGGTTTCGAAGACTATCTGAACAGTGCTATTGATAGAGATGTCAGGCTGATTCGCAGCCGGGTTCACACGGTTGATACTGTTCCTGAAAGCGATGACCTTTTGATTAGATATGCGGATGAGAGTGGGCACCCTGAAGAGGAATCTTTTGATATGGTAGTCCTCTCAGTAGGCGTCAGACCTGGAGGAGAAGCGATAGAGATAGCCAATAAAATCGGTGTCAATCTGACAGCAGATCATTTTGTAAACACCGAGCCCTTCAAGCCTGTATCGACCAACGTCCCTGGCATTTTCGTTTGCGGAGGTCTAAGCGGGCCCCATGACATTGGCCAGTCCCTGGTACAGGCGACAGCGACCGTATCCGAGATTGCGTCGATCCTGTCACCTGAACCTTTTGCCGCCCCAAAGAAATACCCCAATGCCTCTGAAGCCGCGGACGAAGACCCCGAAATCCTCCTTGCTTATCATTTATGCCCTGGCATGGCGCCTGAGCTGGGGGCCGAGATTGAGGGATATGCGCTGAAAACTCCTGGAGTTAAGGCCGCCTCACGGGTTGAGGGTGATATTTCAGGCGCCCTCACTGATCAGCTTAAAGAGGCCGGCGCCAACAGGCTGGTCTTTGCAAGTTGCTCACCTGTCATTCATAAAAACCTCATCGAAGATGCCCTTAAATCAGCAGGTCTGAACCCCTACCTTTATGATGTTGTGGACCTTAGAGCAATTGACCCGCAAACATCCTCCACCCAGCTTCAAGATCGAATTCGTATGGGTGCAGCCCGAGCGCTCCTCCTTTCTCCGCCCTCTCTGAGGGAAATTCCGGTCGTAAAAAGTGCCCTGGTTGTTGGGGGCGGCGTTGCCGGGCTTGAGAGCGCCTTAGCCGTTGCAAGGGAGGGATATTCCGTAACAGTAGTGGAAAAAGAGAAAGAACTCGGAGGACATGGTCTCCACGTGAGGAGGACCTGGCAGGGGTATGATACCCAGGAGTACCTCAAAGAACTCATCGCTTCCGTTAATCAGGATAAAAACATCACTCTAATGGCCGAAACAGAGGTCAAGGAAAACAGGGGGTTCCCAGGGAACTTCGTCACAATTCTCGACAAAAAAGGAGAGTGTGTGGAGCTCTCCCACGGCGTAACCATATTGGCTTCAGGTGGTAATCCCATAAGGCCACAAGAATATCTCTATGGCCAGCATGAAAAGGTCTATCTGTGGTCCGAACTGGAGCAGAGAATGATGGACAATCCCTCATCCATAGAGGGCGCTGGGACAGCCGTATTCATACAATGCGTGGGTTCTCGAGACTCAAGCTGTTCCCATTGCAGTAACATCTGCTGTACTTTCTCTGTTCGCACCGCGGTCGACCTGAAAGCCAAAAATCCTGACATGAATATCTATATCCTCTATCGAGATATGCGCACCTTCGGTGAAAGAGAGAATCTGTACAGGGAGGCGCGGGAGAAGGGAGTTATTTTCATCCGGTACGAGGTTGATAACAAACCGTCACTCCAGCCCATAGACGGTCAGGAGAGACTCAACGTGGTGGTGTATGATCAAGTCCTTCAGAAATCGATCGCCTTCGATGCCGATTTTGTCTCCCTTCAAACGGCAATTGTAGGGACAAACAACCAGGAATTGGCCGATATCTTCAGGATAAATCTCGACAGCAACGGTTTTTTTGCTGAGTCACCCGAGAAACTGAAACCAGTGGATTCAAGCACAAAAGGAATTTATATTGCCGGCCTTGCCGTATATCCGAAAGACATGGTCGAGAGTATTGCCCAGGCCAAGGCGGCTTCTGCCCGCGCCCTGGAAATACTTTGCCAGGATACGATCCAGGTTGGGGGTTTGGTGGCCGAGGTTATGGCTGAAAAATGTGCTGTCTGCTGCACCTGTGTCAGGACATGCCCTTTTAATGTCCCGGTTATCGACCACGAAACAGGCGCGGCCTGCATCGATCCGGGCCTCTGCCAGGGTTGTGGCATGTGCGTGGCCGAGTGTCCCGGAAAGGCCATTACCATGTCCACATGCAGCGATCAGATGCTGACCCAGGCGCCGTCAGTTCTCTTGGCGACATAAATTATGTTTATTGACTTCTGATTATTGTAGATCATCAATCATCAATCTACAATCGACAATAATCAATCATAAAGGGAGAAGGTAATATGAATGACTTCAAACCCCAAATAGTCGCTTTTTGCTGTTCCAACTGTGCCTCATCTGCGGCTAATGTAGCGGAAGGCATGAAAAAGGCGTTACCGGACAACGTAAAAATAATCCAAATTCCATGCACCGGCCGCGTCGAAATTCTGCATCTTCTCAAGCCCTTTGAGGAAGGTGCGGACGGTGTTTATGTGGCTGGGTGCCAGGAAGATAGCTGTCAGTACGTCAGCGGTATTGCCAAGGCGACCAAGAGGGTCACACATGTCAAGAAGATTTTAGAAGAGCTCAGTATAGAGCCGGACAGGATAGATGTTTTTAACCTTAGTGCCGGCAAGGGCCAAGAGTTTGTGGAAGTAGCCTATGAGATGGTCAACAAAGTTAAGGAATTAGGACCCTTTCTGCAGGCATAAAACCTTTGAAACGCTGCGAGGTATAGAGAATGATTGTTGCAGAACCAAAACCTATCAAGGAATTACTTGAGATGGTGAAGGATTTTAATAGAATCCTTGTCGTTGGGTGTAAGGGCTGCGTTACAGTGTGTAACGTGGGGGGCGCAAAGGAAGTCGCTATTTTGGCATCCAGCATAAGAATTTCCAGAAAAAAAATGGCCCAGGAAATAGAGGTGGAAGAGCATACGCTCGAACGCCAGTGTGATCCGGAATATGTGGATGAACTCAAAGATATGATCGGTGACTATGACGCGGTTATTTCCATTGCCTGCGGAGTAGGACCCCAATTCCTCTCCGAACGATACCCCTCGTCCAGGATATTCCCTGGGGTAAACACCCAGTTTATGGGTGGCGCTGAGGAGCACGGCATCTGGTCCGAGCGGTGCGCAGGTTGTGGGACTTGTGTGGTCCACTACTTTGGCGGGCTCTGCCCAATTGCCCGGTGTTCAAAGAGCCTCCTCAATGGGCCCTGCGGTGGCTCTGCCAACGGGAAATGCGAGATATCCAAGGATGTGGAATGTATATGGGATCTCATTGTAAGGAAGATGATGGAACAGGACCGCTTGGACGAACTTATTGAATTCAAGCCACCCAAGAGCTGGATCACGGCCCGGGACGGCGGACCAAGGAGAATGATCAGGGAGGAACTGGTAAAATGAGCGAATATAAATCAGGAAGCAATCTGGAAAAGGTCTTAAGGGCTGGACACTTCGCTTTTACCGGTGAATGTGGACCTCCACAGGGCGCGAACGTGGAACATCTGAAAGAAAAAGCCGGACACCTGAAAGGCTGTGTGGATGCCGTGAATGTTACGGATAATCAGACCGCTGTCGTCCGAATGTCCAGTTGGGCAGCTTCCATTATCCTCTTACAGGAAGGGCTTGAGCCCAACTTTCAGATGGTTTGTCGCGATCGAAACCGATTGGCTATACAGAGCGATATCCTCGGGGCCTATTCTCTGGGCATCAGGAACATACTCTGCCTCTCCGGGGACCATCAGAAATTCGGTAACCATCCAGAGGCCAAGAATGTCTTTGACATTGACTCCATGCAATTGATCCATACGGTCAAGACCATGAGAGATGAAGGCAAATTTTTGAACGGCCAGGATGTCGACGTGCCACCCGAACTCTTTATTGGAGCGGCCTCTAACCCCTTTGCTGAGCCCTTTGATTTCCGCGTTTACCGTTTAGCCAAAAAGATATCGGCAGGGGCTGATTTCATCCAGACACAGTGTATCTACAACATGGATAGATTCAGGGAATTCATGAAAAAGGCCGTTGACATGGGGCTTCACGAGAAATGCTATATTTTGGCTGGAGTTACCCCCATGAAGAGCGTTGGTATGGCCCTCTACATGGCCAAGCAGGTGCCTGGCATGGACGTGCCTGACACCTTGATCAAACGGTTGAGAGGGGCCGGAAAAGGAAAAGCAGCCGAAGAAGGAATCAAGTTTGCTTTAGAGCAGATTGAAGAATTCAAGGAGTTGGAGGGGGTGGCAGGCGTTCACCTCATGGCCATTGAATGGGAACATAAGGTGCCCGAGATAGCTGAAAGGGCAGGAGTTCTGCCCAGGCCAACTGTCTAACAAAATAGACACATCAATACTTAACTTTGGCCCGCAAGATCGATCGGTTATTGCTCTTGCGGGTTTTTTTCTTGAATTTCTCCTGAGAATATCCATAATGTTCACTTAACTCATAACCGCAGCAAAAGCAGCGCGTCGTCAAAGGCCTATGATTATCACAACGAAAAACGGTCAGACATTCGATACAAATAGAGACCTTACAGCGGCCGAACGTCACATTCTTCAAAAACTGTTCCTGTGGGAGTCCATGGCCTCCAGTGTACAGGAATTCCGAGAGAAGAAGAAAGAGGCGCTATTAAAGGGATGGAATAATTCAGGGCCTGTCAAGCAAGTCGGGTCCCTGCAAAAGATAGTCAGGCATCTGGAGGCAAAGGTATCCCTTCGCCTGAAAAAATCTTGAGGAATCGAAAGTGAGATCACCCTCTGTCAAATCAGATCCCGGCCCATCTGACCCTGTCACCCTCATCCGCGGAAAACAGGCGGGGCAACCCCTGCGTGTGGCCATTGTCGGCGGCGGAAAGGCCTGCCGTAACCTGCTCAAGGTCTTGGATAAGGATCGACAGGCAAGGCTTAAGATGAAGATATTAGGCGTGGCGGATATAAATCCCGAAGCGCCAGGCCTTCGCTATGCAAGGGAACTGAACCTCTTGACAACTACCAATATCCGGGATCTCTCGGATCTGGAGGGCCTGAACTTGATCATCGAACTGACCGGATCACCTAAGGTCAGAGAAGAAATCTTCAGGACCATCCCCTCAAACATCTCTGTCATGGACCACATGGGCGCAAGGCTCCTCTGGGATCTCATCCAGATTGAGACGGAAAAATATGAACTCGAGAGAGAGCATCTGGAAAAGAAGGAAAAGGAAAAGAAGTATTCTCAGATCATACTCGATTCGCTCCCCTACAGGATTATGGTGGTCAACTTGGATATGACCATCGAGACAGTCAACCAAACTTTTCTCAATGAATTTAATCTTGCCCGAGAAGATGTCTTGGGTCGGTATTGCTATGAGGTAAGGCATGGACTGGAAAAGCCCTGTGGAGAAGCCGGGTATGCATGCCATCTATTGAATTTGGAAGAGATGAAAGAGGCTAAGCTCATCAACACAATCCGGGAATACCGGGGGAAAAACGGGGAAGAACATTTTGATGTGATTACCATTGCGCCCATTTATAACGACCAGGGCGAGATTGTTAACCTGTTAGAAGCATCAAGGGATGTTACCGAAAGAATCAAATTGGAGAGAGAGGCCGAGAAGTCCAAAATCTTTTTTCAAAATGTCATTCAGAGCGCAGTTGATGGGATCGTTGTGGTGGATACAAAGGGACAAGTGCTGATTTTTAATGAAGGGATGGAACGTTTGACCGGGTATTCCACAAAAGAAATCATGGAAGACGGTCATTTAGCCAGCTTTTACAACATGGATGTGGCCAAAGAAAATATGATAAAAATGCGGAGCGACCAGCACGGCCCTTTAGGCAAACTCAATCCAACCAGTATGTCCATTACCACCAAAAAAGGTAAAGATGTGCCGGTGACTCTTTCGGCCTCTATCATTACAATAAACGACAAAGAGGTTGGAAGCGTTGGGGTGTTTACCGACATGCGGGAGATTCTCAAGATGCGCAAAGACCTGGAGGATGCCCATGTCCAATTGGTTCAATCGGAAAAAATAGCCTCTGTTGGTAGAATGGCCGCCGGGGTTGCTCATGAGATAAATAATCCCTTGGCCGGGGCCCTTATTTATGCGGAACTCCTTAAGGAAGAGCTACAGAACGATTCCAAGTATCAAAACGACATCCAGGAGGTCATCAATCAGACCCTTCGTTGCAAAAAGATTGTTGCAGAATTGCTGGAATTCAGCCGGCAGTCCATCGGGCAAACATCTTCATTCAGTCTGGAATATCTCATTAACCAGTGCCTTAACCTACTCATTAACCAGGCCCTTTTTCAAGACATCCGGGTCACAACCGAAATCGAGCCTGACCTTCCTGAAATGGTCGGTGATATGGGACAGTTACAACAGGTCTTCACCAATCTCTTTATCAACGCTGCTCACGCAATGGAAGAAAAGGGAATGCTTAAGATAGTTGCCAACTACCAGCCGGACAATTCGCGGTTCGTTATCAAGGTTTCCGATACGGGACCGGGAATTCCGGCGGAGTTAAGTGATAAGATCTTTGACATCTTTTTTACTACCAAACCTGTAGGAAAAGGCACGGGGCTCGGTTTGAGCATTACGCAAAATATTGTTCAGCTTCATGGGGGAACGATTGGCTTTGACTGTCCCCCAGGTGGGGGCACAACCTTTATCATAGAACTCCCCTTGGAATTTATGGATAAACCAACGGATAAACCTGTTTTCGAGGGACTGAATGAATCATGAGAGGGATCGGTTTTCGTGGGATCGGATGAACTATGAATGAGACAATCAAAATCTTGGTGATAGACGATGAGAGGGCGATCAGAGATGGGTGCCATCGGGTCCTGACCGGTAAGGGTTATGAGGTAATTACCGCCGAAAATGGTCAAATAGCCCTTGACATCTTAGCTAAAGAGCCCCTGGACATCATCCTTCTTGATCTCAAGATGCCCGTCATTGGGGGTGAAGAGGTTCTGGAAATTACACGGAAAAAATATCCGGACATACCGGTTATCATTATCACGGGGCATGGAACCGTTGATACGGCAGTGGTATGCATGAAAAATGGGGCCTATGATTTTATAACCAAGCCCTTCCAGATCGACGAGTTTCTCCTGACTATCACGCGGGCTGCTGAAAAGAGGAGGTTAGAGCAGAAGGCCAAGCAGTTCAAAGAGGAGAATATCAGGAATCTATACGATCTCAATCTTGAAAAGAGCCGTTTGAGGACCATTATTAATCAGATGGCCAACGGCGTCATGGTAACCAACCGTAATTTGGAGGTGGTTCTCCACAACCCCGCCCTGATGCGATTAATGGAAGTATCAGAAGAAGTAGAAAACCCTGCCCCCATTGGCAAAATCATTAATGAAGAGCCGCTCATAGACACCCTTAAACAGATTTTAAGTGGGGAATCCCCGGAAGAGGAATCTGTATCGCAGGAAATCAACGTAGGGGCCAAAGCCCTGCGGGCTATTTCGGCTCCTGCCCTCGGACCCAACAAGGCCGTTGCCGGCACCGTGACCGTTCTGGAAGATATAACCGCATTTAAGCAGCTTGACGAAATGAAATCTGACTTTGTCAATATGGTAGCCCACGAACTCCGCAGCCCCCTTGTTTCTATCAGACAGCTCAACAGCGTTCTTTTGGAGGGATTAGCAGGCCCACTTGATGAAAAACAACAGGACTTTGTAAAAAGGGGAATGAATAAAATCGATTCCCTGCTTGAGCTTATCAACGACCTTCTCAATGTGGCAAAGATCGAAGCGGGGAAATATGTCCAGCACCAGGTCCCTACAGATATTGGGCAAATTATAGATGAAACCGTGGCCCTAATGGAACCGAGGGCCAAGGAACAGGGTATCAGCCTCACCCATTCCTACCGGAATCTAAAACAGGTCCAGGCCGACCCCAAGAACATCGAAGAAATATTTAACAACCTCGTCAGCAATGCCATCAACTATTCTCCCGAAGGGGGCCGGGTAAATATAACCGCACAGGGCTTCGGAGAATATATGGCAATCAAGATTGAGGATACTGGCGTGGGGATACCTCCTGAAGAACTGCCCAAGATTTTTGATAAGTTCTACCGGGTCAAACATCCCAAAACCCGTCAGGTGATAGGCACGGGATTAGGCTTAGCAATTGTAAAAGGGGTGGTTGAGGCACACCACGGGGCCATTGATGTGGAGAGTGTTATAGATAAGGGAACTACCTTTAGAATTCTTCTTCCTGTGATTACCTGAAGCTGGATGCTGGTTACTGGATGCTGGTTACTGGATATTGGATCATTGGATGGATGATGAACGTCGAACTCGCCAAAGGTGAGCAAGCATTTACCTGGCGGCTCTGTGGCGGGCTGGTACGTCTCCGGCGGATCGAATGAAAAACAACTATCAATTTTGATGGTTTGTAAAAAGTCCGATTTTCAAATTTTTATCGTTTATAACTTCCTGATATTACTGTATTTCAATTTCATTTTTTATGAATTTTGTGGCTTTTTGCGGCTTTATCAACTTTAGGCACTTTTTCCCGGTTTATCCGCGTCAGGGTATGAAACACGCCAAAGATATACATCAGGTACTAATAGTTGATGACGAAGCCGTTGTACGAAACGGCATCAGTAGGGCACTCAACAGCAAAGGGATGGCCACGCAGTTGGCTGCTAACGGTCAAGAAGCCCTTGATTATCTAAAAATTCAGCCATTTGACCTGGTTTTGTTAGATATTCGGATGCCGGATATGGACGGCATCACACTACTCAAACAGATACATGCCCAACACCCGGAAACAGATGTAATCATGATAACAGGATATCCCTCAATTGACTCTGCTGTTCACTGTACAAAACTCGGGGCCTTAGACTATCTCGTCAAACCCTTCAGCCTTGATGATCTGGAAGCTGCCTTACAAAAGGCGAACTTAGGCACTATACCATCCCAAGAATCCGCCACGGACAGCAATGGCCTGGAAATAGGCTCAACTAAGAAGCTCATTATCGGCCAAAGCCGACCCATAAAGAAGATATTTGAGAAGATACTTAAGGTTGCGCCAACCGATAGCACAGTTCTAATCACCGGTGAAAGCGGCACAGGCAAGGAATTAGTGGCCCAGGCAATCCACGCCAACAGCCACCGTAAAGACAAAGAATTCGTGGCAGTTGATTGTTCCTCGCTTGTGGAAACCCTCCTTGAAAGTGAACTTTTTGGACATGTCAAAGGCTCTTTTACGGGCGCCCATCAAACCAAGCACGGCTTCTTTGAATTAGCCAACCACGGCACTTTCTTTTTTGATGAGGTTGCAAACTTGAGTCTGAAAATCCAGGCCAAGCTCCTCAGGGTCATCCAGGAACGTGAATTTATGAAGGTCGGTGACCAAAAGAAGATCAACCTTGATATACGAATCATATCTGCGTCCAACAGTGAACTTTCAGAATCGATACAGAAAGGGAGTTTTAGAGAGGATTTGTACTACCGGTTAAGCGTGGTGCCGATACACCTCCCCCCTCTGAGGGAAAGAAAGGAGGATGTCCCTCTGCTCATCCAGCATTTTCTGGAAAAACTAAGTCGGAAAATGAAGAAATCACTCCCAGAGGTATCACCAGAGGCGATGGACATTTTAACGGAGTATGCCTGGCCCGGAAATGTGAGGGAGCTTGAGCATTCTATGGAACGGATACTCATCCTCGAAGACGCCGACGTGATACGGGTCCGGAACCTACCCTCTTTTATTACCCAGCGACAGGGGGAACTACAGATGTTCTCTGAAGAACCCCTGACCCTTGAGGAACTGGAAAACAAGTATATCGAATTTATCCTCAAGAGGGCCAAAGGGAAAAAGACCGAAGCTGCAAACATCCTCGGAATCAACAGAAAGACCCTCGCCGCCAAGATCAAGAAGTATAGCCTTCATTGATTCATCCTCCATTTCTGTTTTCTCTCATACCATCATCATCCTGAATCAAGAAGCCCCCCTGTGTCCGTCTCGGCGAGCTTCACTCCTGCAGTCGCAGGCACGGTATTGTTGAAGCTCGACGAGTGATGTCATGGCTGTCCGTCAAGGAATTGGGGTATTCAGGGGCGAAACCTGCTTGTAATTTTCAGATTTCCCTTGACTTTTTGGCTGAAATCAGACATATTGTTGCCACTTGAAAACAAGTGAGGACTCTTTGTCTGGAGCCGGAAATGAAAGAACAACCTGAAGAAATTTTCCGCAAGCACGGTGGCCAGCTTCGAATGAGCGAGGCCATCAAGCACGGCATCACACGCTATATGCTCTATTCGCTGAGGGACAAGGACGTCATTGAGCAAGTGAGCAGAGGTATCTATCGGCTGGTGGAACTGCCTCCGATCAGTAACCCCGATCTGGTTACGGTGAGCCTTCGCTTCCCAAACGCCGTCATCTGTCTTGTCTCCGCGCTGGCCTATCATGACATCACGACACAGATTCCGCATGATGTTTCCGTCGCGCTACCAAGGGACTCACGGATACCTGCACTCGACTATCCTCCCATCCAGGCCCACAGATTCTCGCATGAAGCATACAAATCCGGCGTCGAGGAGCATCGGATCGATGGAGTGCCTGTCAAAGTCTACAGCCCCGAGAAGACCCTGGCCGACTGCTTCAAGTTTCGCAATAAGATCGGAATGGACGTGGCGCTGGAAGCGCTGAAACTCTACAAGATCCGAAAGAAGTTCGACCCCGGCGAACTGCTCAAATACGCAAAGATCTGCCGGGTCGAAAAGGTGATGCGGCCATACCTGGAGGCGATGGTATGAAGTCTCCCAAAAACATCCCCGCATCCGTCTCGGCCTCCGCGCCCTTCCCAATCCCGATACAGAAAAACAGGCGAAGTGGCTGGAGCTGATCAGGAGGCACCTAACCAAAACCCTGCTCATGGAAAAGGATGATGTTGATTACATGCCTATATTTACCATGGAAGGCGGATCATGGGCTAAACTGAATAAGGTATTTGGGGGCGAGCTGGAAACTATCATTCACGAAATCAATCTGGCCATCGCAGCCTAAATTTTTGTTAGACAGGATTTACAGGATGGACAGGATATGAAGTTGAGCAAAAGAACCTGTTACCCCGGTTGATCCTGTCATAAAGAAGCTGGAAGGAAACTCATGACTGATATCATACCCACAGAAACTATAGCCGCCAGAATATATCTTATCCGAGGCATCAAGGTCATGCTGGATAGAGATCTGGCTGAGCTTTATGAAGTAGAAACAGCTCAGTTGAAAAGGGCTGTAAGACGCAACATCGATCGTTTTCCAGATGATTTCATGTTTGATTTGACAAGAAAGGAATTGGATAATTGGAGATGCCAATTTGGCACCTCCAATCGTGACAAGATGGGATTGAGGCATAAACCCATGGCCTTCACTGAACAGGGTGTAGCTATATAAGGATGCAGGTTTCGCAATACGATTCAAGAAGGCTGCCAAGGCTTGGGATGTGGCTATACATTTGGCAGCTTTGAGGTGTAGAGAAAAAAATCCCGTAAATCCTTTCTAT
>JAUWPC010000154.1 GCA_030611815.1 Desulfobacteraceae bacterium | reverse complement strand
GGGTAAGAGTTCACAGGTTCAGAGTAATCCTCCTACGGCTACTATGACAATAATTCGCAATTGCCCGTAAAAAGGACTTTTTACGGGCGTATCATAATCTTAATCGTACTCTTAATCATAATCGTTTTGAGTAAGATTAGGATTATGATTAAGATTATGAAACAGGGAAGTTATTTCGTTCAGGCAAGAAGGGTGTTCCAGTCCAAGGTCTTGAATGTTTTGTGGAGGAAGTGGTCATCATCGACTATGTAAAAGGAGAGGTCAGTAAAGATCTCCTTTGCGACGGGGCCTATATCTGTCAGTGAAATTACCTCGGCATCCCTGCCATGGTAAATCCAAACGCGCACGGAAACCTTTCCTTGCTTCTGGGGGACAGATCCAATCATATTGATGGCCGGGGCAAGGAGGATCATCTTCTTTACCTGAGATCCATTCTCCATTGCGAACAGAGAGGCCATAAGCCCCCCGAAACTTGAACCCACGATCCTGATATCGGACTTGTCAGAGAGAATCCGGTTCAATTTTTCCATTCGTTCCGGGAGATTACCGGTAAAGGTAGGGATGATCATATCAGGATACTTTTCGCGGAAGAAGACCGCTTTGGTACCCTTGTTGCTGCTCTCTAAGCCATGGATGAATATGCGGTTGATCATAACAAGTGCCTAAAGTTTGAAATGCCTAAAGTGCCTAAAGTTATGGTGCGCCTTCGGCGATACATTTCAAATATCCTTGTTTGACAATTTCTGTTGATCTTGAAAACAATAAACAGGTGATTTGGCTTTTCAATCCTTCTCAGTAGGCTATTTTCAAAACAAAGGCAAAATCGAGTGTTTCCATTACTGGCCGCTGAATTACAGACAACGTTATGAAATCCCCTCGGGGGAGTAAAACTAAAATCAGTTCCTGATGGCCTGGGTTCCTTAACTTTAGGCATTTTAGGCACTTGCTTCTTTCTACCCACACCCGATCTTTTTTTTGCGCTGGGCTTCGCGGGCTGCTGCGATTTCGGCCTTGTCTGCCCTCCTGATTGCCACGACCTCTCCCCTCATGGAGGCGGAGATCCCGGCCATTGGCTTGTTAAAATCTACCAGTACCGTGTCCGGTCTGACCTCTAAGATCTTGAAAGAGACCAGGCTTCCCATTTTCATCTGGCGATAGAATTTTCCCTCCTTAATCCTTTGCTTGACAAGGCCTTTCTTGGGGATTTCTCTGATTAAAGACGGGTCATGCTCTCCATAAATCTCTGATGCGGGTATCTGAAGACTGAACTTCTGGCCTACTTCTGCCCCCTCCAAGACCTTTTCAAGCGCTGGGACCTGCTCTTCAACGCCAAATATAAATCGGACTTCATCCTCAGGACGTTCCTTAAACTCACCCGGGGAAATCTCAGTGCTCATCGTAAACCTTATTGTTACTGCGCAGTCCTGCTCTACTCTGTCCATTAGCGCCTCAGCGAATTTCCAAAATCTCAAATTCCTGTTCCCCTCGGGGGATCGTTATCTTTACCTCATCTCCTACCGTCATTCCGATCAACCCCCTGCCAAGGGGAGATTGTATTGATATCTTTCCGTTTTCAGGGGCAGACTCATAATGCCCTACAAGTTGATAACTCACCTCTTCATCGGTCTGAAGATCGTATAAGAGGACAGTCCGTCCAAACACAACCCTGTCGGTCGGTCCCTCATCGATATTGATTACTTCTGCCTGTCCTATGGCGATCTTTAATTCGTTGATCCTTCCCGCTAAAAAAGATTGTTTCTCCTTGGCCGCGTGATATTCTGCATTCTCGCTGATATCGCCGTGGCTTCGGGCCTCTGCTATGGCCCTGATGTTTTTGGGTTTCTCTTCTCTTTCAAGATGGGCAAGTTCCTCTTTCAGCTTTTCAAGCCCCTCCTTAGTAATCGGCATTTTTTCCATATCTGCATTCTCTCCACAATTTATTGGTAACGTTCAGGTATTTTAGACAGGATGAACAGGATGAACAGGATAATTTTTCATATCTTGTTGATCTATTAGTTCAAATCTTTGATTTTGCGTTTAACATCAACCTTTTTTTCTCCAAAATTCAGAATCAGCCCCACAGGTTTTCCCGTTGCAACAAGGTAATTCACTAATTGTACTTCATGCGCTTTAATAATTCGTCTCACTGATTTAAGTTCCATGATGTTTTATAGGAACTCCTTTTAATATCATGTCTATCCTGTTATCCTGTCAAATGCTTTTTGCACTGGCGAGCTATTACTTTATTTTCAATAATCAATTATCTATCACCCTGTCGCAATTCGGTTGTTAAGGGGACTTTCAATCATCAATCGACAATCAACAATCATCAATCTCACACCCCCAGTCCCAACGCCATTCCGACCTGCCTGATACAGAGAGATACCGCATAGGCCACAATCAGATTGAAAGCAATGGAAAACCCGGCCCAACTTAATGAGCTCTCCTTGCGCATCATGATTACAGTAGCAAAACAGGGGACATAGAGCATGGTAAAAACAATTAGTGTAAAGGCCTGTAATGGGTTCCAGGCGGGATCCTGTTTAAGCTGTTCAGAAAGAGACCCGGTTTTTTCCGGATCCACCTCGCCCAAAGAATAGGCGGTCCCGAGGGTGGAGACCACTACCTCTTTGGCTGCAAACCCACCCACCAATGCGATGTTCGTTCTATAGTCAAAGCCGAGGGGTCGCGTAATTGTCTCTAACCGCAGTCCTATCCACCCTGCAATAGTCCTCTTAAGGGCGGTCTGTTGCTGTAACTGATCAATATAACTCATCCGGGTTCTGAATTCCAGGTATCGGGAGGCTGCTTCTTGATATCTGTTATCAATTTCTCCCCCCCTGGTTTTCCCATCTTCAAGTTGCGACGCCACCCGCGCCACATTGACTGCGTCCCTGCGAAGGGTCGGAGGGATTACCGGCTGTTTTTCTTTTTTCACGTATGCTGAATAAATCTCATCCAAGGCAGTCAGGTCCTTCTGTCCCTTTATCAATCCTCTGATATGAGGCGTATCAAGAAAGGCGCCGGTAAGCTCCTTTCGCTGTTCCTCAAAGGAGGTTACCTGGTCTTTGGTGAGTCCCGGAAAGGTCATCATCGCCCACAGGAGGACGGAAAACGCCAGGATGACCGTCCCTGCCTTTTTGATATACTGCCAGGTCCTTTCCCAAGTATGAATCAAGAGCCCAACGATGGTGGGCGCCCGGTAGGGGGGGAGCTCCATCACAAAGGGTGTCGTTGGACCCTTCAGAATGGTAGATCTGATGATCTTGGCGGCAAGGAGCGCAAAGGCCCATGAAAGAAGGGTCAGGAGAAACATCATCCTGGCCTTGTCTCCGGAGAAAAAGGCACCTATTAGCAAGGCATATACAGGCAACTTTGCCCCGCAGTTCATGAACGGAACCACTAAGAGGGTTGCGATCCTCTCCTTAGGGTCCCTCAAGACCCTTGTTGCCATGACCCCCGGCACTGCGCATCCCCCGGAGATTCCGCCGCTCACAACCAAGGCCATCACGGAATTGCCATGCAATCCGAACCAGCGCAACAACCTGTCGAGCATATATGCGACCCGAGCCATATAGCCCGAGTCCTCCATAACAGCAATGGCAAAGAACATGAACATGATAAGCGGCACAAAGCCTAAGACGCCCCCAACACCCCCAATAATGCCGGAGATGATCAGTGATTGAAGTATCCCTGGAGGGACCACCGATATGACAGTGCTTTTCAGGGAATCAAAAATGGCCTCTAACCAGAGGATCGGCATCTCACTGGCCCAGAAGGTAAAGGAATACATGCCATACAATATGGTGATCATGAGTAAAGGACCGAGAAAGCGGTTGGTCAGGATCTTATCAATTTTGTCCGAGGAATTGAGTCGCGACTTGATTTTTCGCTTCACCGCCTTTTTGGTAATGCCCGCTATATAACCATAACGATGGTCCGCTATAATCGCTTCAGGCTCTTCTTCCAACGTATTCATCGTATGTTTATAGATGCCTTCGCATATGGCCTCTATCTTCGGCCCGAAAACCGGATCTCTTTTCAGCAATCCGGTTATCTGGCTATCCCTTTCCAAGCATTTGAGGGCACGCCATCGGGAAGGGTATTTTCTGTCAAAGATTCGGGATTCGTCTATGATGGCGGATATCTCATCAAGACCACGGTCTATATCCATGCCGTAGGAGATCGGGGCAAGTTCCCACTGAGGTTTGTCTCTTACTACCCCGATCACTTTGTCTAAAAGTTCGTTTATCCCCTTGTTTGATCTTGCCACCATCGGCACCACAGGTGCGCCGAACTGGGATGATAATTTCTGGGGATCCACCACAATTCCGCGGGTCTCCGCTAAGTCCACCATATTAAGCGCAATAATAAGCGGGACCCCCAATTCCTTGAACTGTACTGCCAAATAAAGATGCCTGTCTAAACTTGAGGCGTCAACGATGTCGACCACCAAGTCCGGTCTTTCATTGATAACAAAGTTCCTGGCTACAACCTCCTCCAAGGAATAGGCGGTCAGTGAATATGTTCCAGGCAGATCTACTACCTCTATCTCATATCCTTTGTAAATGACGGTGCCGTACTTCTTTTCTACGGTAACCCCGGGATAATTGGCAATATGCTGCCTGGCGCCGGTAATAGCATTGAAGACCGTTGTCTTACCTGCATTGGGGTTCCCGGAAAGGGCGATGGTGACTTTGTTTTTCATATGCATAATCCGGATATACCGGAACGTTGAATGTTGAATCCAATCCCGCCCCGTGGCGGGACCAACATCGTACTTGAACGGGGTTTTCATTCAGACACTGAATACGCTAATACCCATTATCAATAATTACAATGGAAATCAATTGGAATAAAAGTCTGCCGCTCTCTTTGAAGATTTTCGCATGGACGTTCTTGGCGTTGGAGATGGATTAAGCGCCCTGTCGAAAGGAAGGGGTTATTCAGGAAAGAGAAGGAGCCTGAGACTGCCAACCGGGTTTCTCGCATATTTACCGGAAAACACTCGCCTATCTGTCGAATAGGTGGTATTCTTTAAGACTAAGAGATGAGGGCCACTCAACCGGGAGGCGCAAAACTCCTGGGCGTACATCCGAGGACCCTGCAGCACAGGATGAAAAAATCAGGTCTCCCTGGTTGCCGGATCCGCAGATAATTTCTTAGAAGAGTGTAAAAGATATGACGATCAGAAAGACGTCTCATCTTTGGCTGATCAATATGGTTTCATTCGTACTGTTCGTAGTATTGAGCCTTACAGGTCTGATCAACTGGCTGGTCTTGCCTAAAGGATATGAAGCAAAGGGGAGCTTCCTGATTACGTTAAGGCATTTTTTTGTTGAGGTCCATGAGTGGACTGCCTTAGCGTTTATGGTCACGATTGCCATACATATTTTTTTGCACTGGGGCTACGTAAAGACAAGTTTGAAGAAATATAACATCTTGAAATGAGATCTTTGAAAAATGCTCGATTTCGAAGTCTACGCTTATCTGGTCAAGGTCAAGTCTCCGGCCCTTAACAACAACTCGACCGCTTGGACCCTTCCGATTCGATAATTCCATTCCCTGCACCGTCATCCGGCTCGATCACGCAGCAACATGAGGAACCATCTCGGCCCAGGGCCGTATTGATGACAGCCGCAGCGCAGCCCACACCCGCCCGGACGGTCACGGCCTCTGTGGGGCAGTTCCGGGAACAGGCCCCACATTCCATACAGAGGTCTCGATCGTCAATCCTGGCGTGCCCGTTATTCATGCTGAGGACCTCATGAGGGCAGACTATCAGGCAGATCCCGCACCCGACACATTTCTCCTGATCGAGCGCTAACGTGACCACATCCCTGAGATACGCAAATCTTTCCATTTCACAAACTCCTTAAGCTACAAACAGAGCGCTTAACCATAATAATAAACCTGCCACGCCCCCACCAATCTCCAAAGGAACCGCCCACTTCATCTCTTTCTTGACCCCTGAGAGAGAGGTATACGTGGAAGCGCCCGTAAAGTTCATTGCCAAATATGCTGCAATGGCCGGAATCAAAAAGAACCATGCTATAATTTCAGTACGGCCCGCCCAATCATTGAAATTTCCCGGCCAAAAGGCTGCGAGTATGATGGCCGTTATCAGACCCATGGTAAGCCCTTTGAGGGAGAAGGCGCGTCCCGGCAGCCAGGGCAACAAAATTGGTGTCAGGACCGCTCCTGCGGCGATGGCACTGAGAAAGGCAACCACAGCAAACAGACCGTAACTCATCGCGCCGGTCCAGAATCCCCCTTCCCCGCCAAAGCCACCTGCAAAGAACAAGCAAGGTAATATGAGAAGGCTCCATTTGAGAGTACTCACCAATTCGACCGGGACAAGTACCGTTCTTTCTCTTATGGTAAAGGTTTTTTTCCGCATCTCAGGAGTCGCTTTGCGTCCTGCATCCAAGAAGGGCGGCAGGTCGGTTGATTTGATCGGGCCATAAATGACCTTAAAGCCGGAACTCTTCTTTACCAGGTGGGCCGCAACCCCCGGTCCTGACAATTGCGGCAAAATCAATTCCCGATGGTCTACGACTTGCGCCAGACCGCTGGCCTCGATACGCCGGACCAGTTCCTCTGTACCGAATGTCTCTTTCCCCGCAGCACACCAGACGTTGATGCCGTTGGTATCCAGTACCAGTATCCATGCATCGCGGCCGTTCATCGCCTCACGGAGCCGGTCAAAACTCATCTTATAATTGGCCGTGACAAGAACCGGCGCCTGTTCGTTAGGGCTCCCGAGGGCATACAGGCCAGGTTCGATGGTATATCGCATGCGACCCACGCCCCACCGGGCCTTAATGGTTCCCCAACGATCGGCCCACACTAACCCGGAAAAAACCCGGGGGACGTTCCCCACCTTGGTCTCAACAGATCCCTCCACAAATGGCTGGTTCAGGCCTGGCAGGCTCAACTGAGCCGTTCCACCCTTAGGTCAGCAACCTGTTGTCGGGGATTGACCGGTTTGAAAATTTACTGTTTTCAGCATCACAAGGTTGTCTTTTCCTTGGTTCATATTAATACGCTCCGTCTACGGTTAGATGTTACGTCCGCAACTGAACTGTTTGTCCTTACTCAGGGCGACAGGCCTAAAAAACCATCGGAACATACCCATCTTTCAAAAAATCGGAAATTATTGTACCCACATAATCTACCTTAACCCCAAGGTCCTCGATCTTTTCAGAAATGCCTTCACGGTCGGAGATGAACTTGCAGGCGATCGGTTTTTCCACAGCGCCAATCTCTTTCGCCGTCTTGGCGATCAACTCGTCCTGGACAAGGAGACGCTCTGATGGACCAAAAAAGATCACCTTCACTTCGTCCATCCAACCTTCTGAGAGCGTCCGATGTGCATACATCAACCCTGTTAACGCCTTCTCTTTTTCACCTGTCGCAATGATGACCAGCAGCTTGGAACTCATGTCAATCCTCCTTATCAGTGAATGAAGTTAAACCATTGTCGCACCCGAATCCCAGGGCAACACCCAATATTCAATATCCCCTTGCGTAATCATTGTTTCTTAGCCGGTAAGCGATCGCCGAAGGAGGGCCATATAATACTCCATGATCCCCTCGACCGTACAGTAACAAACACGCGGACCATCGATCTCCCCCTGTATCCAGCCTGTCTCTTTTAAGACCTTCAGGTGCTGGGAGACGCTGGATTGGGCCAAAGGAAGCGCATTAACGATATCCCCGCAAACACACCTTTCCTCCCGTGGCTTATTCACCAGCATGCGAACAATCTCCACCCGCGTGGGATGACCAATTCCCTTGGATAGTTCGGCCAACCTCTTTTTGCATGCCTCGATAGGGAGTTTCTCTATTTCCGTCAGGTCCACCGGATTACCCTCACACAAA
>JAUWPC010000259.1 GCA_030611815.1 Desulfobacteraceae bacterium | reverse complement strand
ATCTTTTAGATCAGCGGTGGGAAAAGGCCTGATAGTCCTATACACCTTAACCTTCTCGTCGCGGACCCGATCGGCCTGGAACAGGGAAGGGGGGTCCATGGCCGTCAGGGCGAGGAGTTGCATCATATGGTTCTGGAACATATCTCTCAAGACGCCTGCCTGTTCATAGTATCCCGCCCTGTGCTCTACACCGAGGGTTTCAGCTGCGGTGATACTTACATGGTCAATGTATCTTCTGTTCCAGATAGGTTCAAATATAGCGTTGGCAAAACGGAACATGAGAATATTCTGAACGGTTTCCTTGGCCAGGTAATGATCAATCCGAAAGATTTGATGCTCTTGAAAATGCTCATGCAGGGACCGGTCCAGGTCGATGGCAGTGTCCAGGTCACGACCGAATGGTTTTTCCACAACGATTCTTGCCCAACCGTTTCTGTTTTCATCTTCTGTTGATAAACCGGCTTTACCAAGCATTTGAGCGGTTGATTTATAAAGAGACGGTGGGATGGCCAAATAAAAGACCCTGTTCCAGCCAGTGCCATGTTTTTTGTCCAGTTCCCTGAGAGACCTGGCTAATGCCTTGAAAGAGTGGAGTTCGCCGTAGTCAATTGCCTGATAGTAAAGCGATTTGGAAAAGTCTTGCCACTTTTGATCATCAAGGATCTTTGCGGTCTTCAAAGCATTTTTCATCTTATCTCTGAATTCCTGATTGCTCAGTTTGGTGCGTGCGCATCCAACAACAAGGAAAGGATCGGACAAACCATCATTGAGATATAAATTAAAGAGGGCCGGGACGATCTTTCTTGCTGTCAGATCGCCTGAGGCGCCAACAATAACAATCATGCAGGGATCGGGGGTGTCTTCTATGAGGCAGGATTCATAAGGAATCTCAAGATCCGGCGCTGTAGTCCCGACTATAGTGGCGGCGCCTATGTTCAGGATTTCATCCTTGTTGTTCATGTTGATATTTTCCTTCATCCATTAAACTCACTTCTCACTTCTTATCTACAGCCATTGTCGTATGGCCGCCAAACTCCCGTCGAAGGGCTGCGACAACTTTATCCGAAAATGAGTCCCGTACTTGAGAGCGAAATCTGCGCATTAGAGATAATGCAATCACCGGCGCTGAAACACCGGTGTCTATGGCCTGCTGAACCGTCCATCGGCCTTCTCCTGAATCTTCCACGTAGCCTCTGATCTCAGAAAGATCTGCATCCTTAGCAAAGGCGGACTCCATTAGCTCTAAGAGCCATGAACGTACCACACTCCCCTGGTTCCAAAGATGTGAGATTGCGGCATAGTCCAGAGATTCAGAGTAAGGAGATGACTCCAAAATATCAAACCCTTCACCGTAAGCCTGCATCATACCGTACTCAATGCCGTTGTGTACCATCTTCACAAAATGTCCTGCGCCAACCGCTCCGCAGTGAAGGTATCCCTCTTCGGGGGCCAGGGTCTTAAATATGGGCTCAAGGTATTGGTAGGTCTCTTTTTTCCCTCCAATCATTAGACAATAGCCTACCTTCAGACCCCATATACCACCGCTAACGCCTGCATCCACAAACCTAATTTCCTTTTCTGCCAGCAGATCAGCACGCCGGATATCGTCCTTATAATAGGTATTGCCCCCGTCCACAATAATATCACCCGGAGAGAGGAGGCCCTTGAGCTGCGCAATATGATCATCCACAGCAGATCCAGCAGGGAGCATGATCCAGGTGATGCGCGGTGGAGAAAGTTTTTCAACCACCTCTGCCAGTGAATAAGCCCCAATGGCACCTTCATTTACCATTTGATCCGTTTTGTTGGATGTTCGATTGTAGACCACCACCTGGTGCCCTCCCTGCAAGAGCCTTTTCGCCATATTCATACCCATCCGTCCCAACCCGATCATGGCTATTTGCATTTATTGTTCTCCTCGTTGGTGTGGTTTTTTCGTAGTGGCTTTTTTACGGAGCCCTCAAACCTGAGCCTAAATTTTATCCGGTTTATCCTGTTCATAAAGATTTCTATTTGGCTTTTTAATGGTTCAGATTCCAATCATAAAACAGATATTCCACCTCGATGGTGTCCATATGCTCTTCGAGATATGTTGCTTTCTCATCCTGGTCTAAGTAGGGGCGTAAGAATCGGAAAATATCCCGCCTTTGACCAAAGTCCTTTTTATACCAGTTAAATATCTCGGAGAGGAGTATTTTATTTTTTTCAGGCAATATGACCACCTCTGAGCTGTTGATAAAATTCCTGGTTGCGGTCTCAAGCTGGTCATCAATGGCACCGGCTTCATAGAAGCGGATGGGGGCGCAGGATCGTGATCCGCACACTAAGGCGAAATGGATCCTGTTATCCATGGGCTCAACCATATAGACGCGGCGGGGGTCCCTCCCCCTAAAAACCGGAGACATCCGGTACGGGGGGCGAGCATTGGACCGCAGGATACCGTGCTCAATATCATCCGGTGTAAATGTGTAGCCTCCTATGTTATAGGCGATGTGGGTAAAGAAATTGCTGATTTCCCGTACAGACGAAGTCAGCCCCAATTCTACAATTCCTTGAACAACAATGGTATTATAAAGGTTGATCCAGAAGGCCAGTTTTTCTTCTCGGGTCATAAGGCTTTTCAGATCGAACACCTTAAGATAGGCTACCGACTCTAAATAAGAGCGATATTCCTCAGACCTCTTCATGGCCTCATAATCCACCAGGCCACGATCCATGCTGTAAAACATATCCTTAAGCTCGCCGATTGAAGACATCAGCTTTGGAGCCAGGTCTTCAGCGGGCACCGGAATCACACCGGGAACCTCATTGAGGATCTTTACGTCACTCAATTTGCTGGATTTCCCCCGGCCTAACCAGTTCAGGGCCTGCTTGTCCTCATCATAGTACTCGTAAACCAGGTCGATGAACAGGGAAGAAGTCCAGCCGAAACTGTCCGAACCGTAACCCTTTCCTGTAATGGAGTCGAAATATTCATGGAATCCGAACCGTACCGGAAGCTGGATCATGTCCTTTTTCATGGCGTCTGACTTTTCCCGGTACCCGTAGCTTTTAAGCCCCTGGGAGAGCATCCAGTTGATGTTGATCCACACCGGCCCCCTCCAGTAGTTCTTAGGGTCAAATTCATTTCGGGCCATATCATAGTTGGGGATGGTGAAACAGTTCCCCTGATGCAAGGCACAGAAAGAGACTGAATTCAACCGTTCGTACAACAGTTGGGCCTGCTCCTGATTAGCCGCGACTGCAAATAGCGGCATGAAACTGGCTGCCGTAGCCGTGGGAAGTTGCTCACCCGTGATCAGGTCAATGGGATCGAACTGCTTGCGTTCAGATGACCACATCCTTTCCCTGATGGCCTGGGATGTCTGGACCAGCCATTCCTCCACTTCTCTGACGTCTTGATCAATGGTCTTGCCCACCTCCACCAAGTCTCTATTGGCCCTGCACAAAATGGAGTTAAACAATACATCCTGGACCAGGAAGGGACACTGTCTGTAGATCTCGGTTTCATCGTAGTGGTTTCCCCTGAAGAGATCCACTAAGTACACATAACGGTCGTAGTCTTTGTCGCTGGGGCGTTGTTCCACAGGCACCCCGTGCGTCAAGTCCTTACGTTCGTAGGCCGGCAATCCGGTCTTGTCAACCTGGATATTTTTCAGGGGACGGTCCCAACTCGGTGAGTTGTCTAAGCCCGACTCCCATGGATGTCGGATATATACGAGCCCTGTTTTTTCCGGATCACGGTGGAGGTAGAGATAGCGGTGAGAGGCCATCAATTTAGGATACATCTCTTTCAGGAAATCATGGGCTCCCCGTCTGTTTTTGGCATGCTGGTATATGTGCAAACATGCTATGGCATGGAGAGGCGGCATTGTAATTCCGCTTGTCAACCTGCCCCCAGGGACCTGCCAGAAGTCGGGTTCCGGAAAATAGTTGCCCAAGGTCTCAGGGTTGAAAGCGATCTGGGGAACCATGCCATTCTCCCACTGGTGCCCGAAAAGAGAGCGGATCTCCTGCATAGCCCGATCCTCATTATAGTGGGCATATCCGATAGCAATAAACCCCGAATCCCAGTGCCACTGGTGAGGATAAAGGCCTGGGGAGGGTTTTGTGTAGCTTCCGGTCCAGTTTCCGTCCAATATCTTCTGGGCCTGCTTCACATAGCCCTTGAATCCTTTAGTGGAGAAGAATTCAAACATTTCCTAATTTTTTACTCCCCTTTAATCTTTTTGATGATCTTGGGGATAAAGAATGAAAAGATGAAAAGTCCAATGGAAAAAAAGACCTTGAATGATATGAGCTCTCCCCAATTGCCGGATGCCCACACCTCTTTCAGGGTCCCTATAAAAAAGGTGAAGATAAAGGTCCCTACAATAATACCGAGCCCCGTACCAAAAAAATAATCCTTGAAACGGACCTTGGTCAGGCCCATCCCAAAATTCATGGGCGTAAAAGGAAAATAGACGAGCCTGAGATAAAGAACAGTAGCAAATCCATTTCTCTCGATGGCATCGTCATATTTTTTTAGCTTGTCTCCTATAAGTGAGGCAGCAAACTCCCTTCCCAGGGTTCGTCCGATAAAGAACGCAGCGCTCGCGCCAAGCATGGCCCCGATCCAGACATATAAGAAACCCCAGTAGGCCCCAAAAATGGCGGCTCCTAACCCGGTCAGCAATGTTCCGGGCAAGAACAGGCATACCCCAATAGCGTAAATCAACATGAAGAGGACCGGTGCCCAGCGCCCTGCCGTTTCCAAAAAACGGCCCAGACTTTCGGCTGTAAGATAATCCTTAATCGGTGTGAAACGGATTAGAACAATAGCGAAGACCACAAAGCCAACCAGTATGGCGACCTTTACCAGGGCTTTCCTGCGTCTGTTTGTAAATTGTTTCGTTTCAGTCTCCATCCCTTTATCCAGTACCCAATTAACAGGCCCTTCCTTTTAGATTAAAAAAGAATTTCAGGCCTTTTTTCACCTTGTCCGAAAAGATCTTGGGCGAGAAATAGGTCCCCGCCACCCTT
>JAUWPC010000013.1 GCA_030611815.1 Desulfobacteraceae bacterium | reverse complement strand
TTTCTTTCTTCAACTCACCTACAACAGTGGACGCCATCTCTCTTACAATATATTTCCAGAACCCCAAACCCTTCTTCCTGGGATAGATCACCTCGGGTTCCCCCTCAATCCCGGAAAGTTTCGCGGCAAGATTAATCGCGTACTCCTTATCGCCTAAAAAATCAACAAGCTCCATCTTCAATGCCTGTCTGCCGGTGAATATCCTCCCATCGGCAAAGTCCGCAACTTTCTTCTTTGGTATATTTCTGTTTGTAGAAACTGCCTCAAGAAATTGATCATAAATATCATCAATCACTCCCTGAAATAATCTTTTTTCGTCCTGTGTCATCTCCCTCAAAGGAGAACCGATATCTTTGTACTTCCCACTTTTGATAATCGAGGGTTTTAGTCCTATTTTCTTAAGGAGTTCTTCCACATTAGAAAAATGCGCAATAACACCTATGCTGCCTGTTATCGTACCTGGATTGGCCACAATCTCATCAGCAGCGCAGGCAATATAATATCCACCTGATGCCGCCACCGAGCCCATCGAAACAACCACCTTTTTTTTCTTCTTCAATGAAAGAACTGCGTTATATATTTCCTGTGACGGGACCACCCCGCCGCCAGGGGAATCCACCCTTACGACCACTGCTTTGATGCTGTCGTCTCTACCATATTCAACCAGTTGATCCACAACAGGATAAGAATTGCTAATGATTTCTCCCACCGTTACGACACCGATTTTATCTCTAAGAGAAAATGGTTTTCTGTCACCGGTAAAGATGGTAACAGAAAAAACAATAAGGAAAAACAGAACAAATATTAATAATAAAAGAAATACTCCAAAAATTACAGGATGTTTTCTCATCACAAGTAACCATTCACGGGTTCACTGTTCAGAAGTTTCACGGGTTTTATAGACTGTAGGGCTTCGGCAAGATCGGTCAAGCCGCTAAAGACAACAAATCTGTAGCCTAACAGACTGCCCCCTGGGCACTTCCTGTGGCGCGATCCTCCAGTCTATCTGCCTGAGCAGTTACCCTGAGCTAGTGCCCGAACGAAAACTGTCTTTTTCGCCAATCTCTGCGTCAGATAAAAACTTTAATCCTCATTAGGGCGAATACAAGATTCGTCCCTACATGTATTCCTGCGGTTAAAATCTTGATCTTCCTTGACCTTGACGAAAAATCCTAGTTTTCGTTCAGACACTAGTTAAATGGTTGAGTAGTTAAATAGTTAAATTGATGTCGGCCAAACCGGCTGAGCCTGCTAATTGATCATGGTCTATTCGGCGGCCGGCAGGGTCACAGTGAATGTTGTGCCAACGCCTTTTTCACTGCTGACCTCCATGATGCCACCCATCTTGTCTATGATCCCGTAACACACGGAGAGTCCCAATCCTGTCCCTTTGCCCACCGGTTTGGTGGTAAAAAACGGGCTGAAGATCTTTTTCTGGTCTTCGGGATTGATCCCGGTGCCATTGTCCCTAACGAAAATTTCAACCTTTCCATCCTCTCTTGCCTTAGCTCCTACAACCAATTCTCCTCCCTCAGCGCCATGCCTTGTCAAAATCGCATCAATGGCATTGTTATAGAGATTCAGCAGGACCTGCTGCAGTTGCCCGTGATCCCCATGAACCGGCGGTGTGTCTTCTGCAACCTCTTGCCTCAGGGCAATCCCATGGACGGCCGCCTTCTTTTCCACCATACTGGTTATTTCAGGGATGTATTTCTGAAGCGATATGTCCTCAACCACAGGCTCGCTCTGCCTGCCGAACTTGAGGATGGACTGCGTAATCGCAGCACAACGGCTGATTTGGAGATCAATTTGCTCTATCGAGTCCTCTAATTCTGACAGAGATTCCGATGATTGCAAATCGCCCTTCTCCTTCAGCTCTGATAATATGGAATCTATAAGCGCATGTTCGCTTTTCATGATCTGGAGGGGATTGTTGATTTCATGGGCAAAGCCTGTAGCCATTTCACCTAATTCGGCCAATCGGCTCGCCCTGATGAGCTGGCCGCCCAACTGTTCTCTTTCAGCATCTAGCCTTTCCATGCGCCTCACAATGCCGCCGGTCAGGAGAAAGGCAATGCCGACAATGGCGCCGCCGCCTAAGATGGTAATAAGGACGATGATGTAGGCGGCAGAACGGAAGAACCTGAATGCGTCGGTTTTTTCCTGCCTGACAACGAGCAGCCAGTTTTTGTCCTTTAACCATGTTGTGGCGTACAGATATTCATCTCCCCTTGAATCCTTTTCAATATATGTCTTAATGCCGGTGTGGGATAGCGGTCTTTCGATAACCTCGGGGTCTTTATCCATCAGGTTTCCACCGGAGCGGCGCTCTGTCTGGAATATACCGTCTGCGTTAAGGAGATACGCTTCACCGGTCTTGCCGATGCGAATCTTTTTTACAAGGTCGTTAAACATATAGGTATCAATAGTAGAACGGATAATCCAGGTCTTGCCTGCCTCCTCCCTCTTGAGGGCTATGATAAAATGGGGTATGCGTCGATGGCCCAAGAAAATATCGCTGATATATTGGCCCTTTTTCATGACCTCCTTGAACCAGGGCGCCTTTGCATAATCCCGTCCGACCAATTTGTAGGGTCCCTGATAATTCAGGTGGATACCTTCCTGATCAAAAAGCCCGAGATCAACGAATGTGCTCGACTCTTTCTGCAAATTAACCAGGATATTATGAAGTTCCTCAGGGTCAGCAAGCTCTTCAAAAGGACAAGAATCAAGAACGAATCCAAGATTAGCCTTGCGGTTGGTGAGAAACGAATCGATCATATGTCGGTGATCTTCGACGATCCGCTTTATGGTGGCAATGGTGCTGGATTCTAAAGAGGTAGTAAAATAATAGTATCCGATTCCCAAGATTAGGATGAAAGTTGTAAGAGGGACTAAGATCATACTGACCAAAATGACCCGTCTTAGATTTGCGTATGGTGACCTCTCCATGAAGTGAGCGCTCCTCTCCGATTGCTTGATCTGTTATTAGGCAAACTTCGTGCCAACAAGGAGATCAGGCCTGACACTCCATAACTATTCAGAGTTATTGATATTATCAAGCCTGGAAGCCCTTGGAGTGATGAAGGATTTCAATAGGTATGTCAGGATTTTTTGCAGGTTGTAAAGGAAATGGGGTTTTAGAAATCAAAGGTTGGGGTCCCGGTGGAATTTTTCTCGGGAAGCCTATTACAAAGGGGTAGGAAGAGGGATCTCTGGGCGCTAAAGCATATTAAAAATCGCAGAAAGTCCTTTAGCGCCTGAAAAAAAGACCGTGTTCAGGCATTGGGCCACGCGTCCTTTACGCGCCTATGTTAGTAGCCCTTTTTTGGAGCCTGATCTTAACTGCCTTCCTCTTTTTCCTGCTCGAGGACCCTTCCGGGAAAGCGGATCAGTTCTTTTATCCTGGCGCTTCGGATTTTCTGGTCGTGCGCATCTTTCTTTTCAAAGGCCTGGGCCAGCTTTTCGAGAAGCTCTTCTAATTTTATCGGCTTCAGGAGGTAATCAAAGGCCCCTAACTTCATCCCCTCAATGCTGGTTTCTACTGATGCATGTCCTGTGAGCAAAATGACTTCTGCCAAGGGCTGGATCTTTTTCATTTCCCTGAGCGCTTCAATCCCGTCCATCCCCCCCGGCATCTTGACGTCCAATATGACAACATCAAATAGTTTTTTCTTCATTATTTCCAGGGCCTGTTCACCGCTTGCTACGCCGGTCGTATCGATATTCCGTTTATGCAGGCGTTTCACCAAGGTCTCCAAAAAAACTTCCTCGTCATCCACCACCAAAGCCCTAAAATCATCCATGTAACAATCCTCCTTAGTATTGACCTCGTTAAGTGGTTAAGTCCCGCCAGGCGGGATTAACATGAAAGTCCATCTTGCGGTTTCTGCCTACTGCGTAGTGCATACTGCCTACTTTTCTCTTATCTCCATTAAAATCGGGATCTTCGGCCAGCATCGAGTATCCAGCATCGAGTATCCAGCATCCAGTAAAACCTATTTCTTTTCCGGTGTGACAGCCGGAACCGCAACCGTGAATGTAGTGCCTTTTCCCACCTCGCTCTTGATGCTGATGCGCCCTCCCATCTTTGCTATGATATCATAACTGACCCACAGGCCAAGACCGGTTCCCTTGCCGGTCTCTTTGGTGGTAAAGAAGGGATCAAACACCTTTTTTTGTTTATCTTCGGGAATTCCCGGTCCGTTGTCAGTTATATCAACATTGATGAAAGAATCAACCTCCCTGCTCGTTACCTCAATCAGACCCTCCGAACCTATGGCGTCAATGGCATTGGTTATCAGATTCAGGAAAACCTGCTGGAGCTGGGACTGATCGCCGGCAATGATCGGCAGATCATCGGAAAGCTCCGTTCTAATCTCGATATTGTTGGTGATCGCATGGTTTTTAAGCAGATCGATGGTCTGTTTCAATGTGCTGTTAATGTCCACATCCTCTATGCGGGGCTCCATCTTGCGAGCGTAGCCTAACATATTGTGGACAACTTTTCGGGCACGTTCCACATGATCCTCTATGTCCCTTATGGCCTGCTTGTATTCTTTGTAATTATTGCTTTTTTGAAACTCCTCTTCGTAGAGGAGATCTTCCATCCATCCGGTCAACTGGATGATGACAGCCAATGGGTTATTGATCTCATGGGCGACCCCTGCGGCCATCTTGCCTAATGCCGCCATTTTGTCAGATTGAATGAGTTGGGCATTAAGCTCATTCATCTTCTGATCGCTATCCCTCAACCGGCGGACGGCCAGGCGGGTGGTAAATACAGTCGTTAGAATAATCGCCAGAAGGCCACAAGCAACGATTCCTATCACCACGTTTCGAGTGGCAAGCAGACCGGTCATTTCTTCCCTTGCCTCCTGGGAGATGATCAGAAGCCATTTGCCGCCTTTGAGCCAGGTCCCGGCATAAAGCGTCTCTTCACCTTCAACATCCTTCTCTTCGATAACCGTGGTTCCGGTGCCAAACAGACGGGTATTCAAGTGAGATCGAGATAATATCTCTCCGTCGAAACGAGGGCAGGTCTGGTAGGCCCCTTTCCTATCTACAATGTAGGCATCCCCTGTCTTTCCTACCTGGGCCGAGCGCACGATGTCTCCGAAGATATCAGGATCAATGGTCGCCCTGAGGATCCAGCTATTAAGGCCTTCCTGTCGGCGAACAGCAATGATAAAGTGGGGCGACTTCCTGTACCCCATATATACATTGCTCACATAAACACCCTTGCTCATGACATCGTCAAACCACGGGTGTTGATAGTAATTGAGACCCTTGAGGTCATAGGGGCCTACGTAGGCAAGGTGCTGCCCCGAGTTGGAAATGACACCTAAGTCTACAAATGCACCTGCCCTGGCATTCATGACTTCAAATATGCGGGCAAGGTATTTTCCATGGATCATATCACGGAAAGTGTGGGTGTCTGCCATGGCACAGAGGATGGCAGTGCGCTCCTTTAGGAACAGATCCACGGCCTCTGCCTGGGCGCTGGCCCGGTACTCCATCTGTTCCTCGATCTTTTCCTTGTACATCCGGGCAAACTGATCATAGATCGTTGCACCAAGGATGATGAGTGGGGCAAGCGAGACCAGCAGCGTTATGATGATGATCTTTCTTTGAAGATTTGTGTAGAGGGGTGTCTCCATTTCAACGATCTCGCAAGGTTTAACCGTTCACATTGGCAAAGATCATGGGTCTTACTACAACCCTGTTAAACTTCCCAAAAGGAGCCCTATCTAACTGGGTAAAGTTTTTGAAATCTCCTATAACTGTCCCGCCGCTACGCTACAACCAGCATCCAGTATCGAGTATCCAGTATCCAGCATCCCAATTAGTGCGGCCATGACATGAACTGCCAGTACCCCAATATGGTCCAGAACCAGAGAACAAGCCATGCAAGGATGGTTACGGGGAGGCCGTATTTTACAAAATCAAAGACGCTTAACAGCCTTTCTCCGGTCTCAGGGTCCTTGCCCATGCCGAATGCTATAGCATTATTGGGGGTTCCCACAACCAAAAAATTGGCAAAGGAGGAAGAAAATGCGCATGATAAGCCCAACTTCCAGACGCTGACACCGGCTAAACTGGCCATGGGGAGAACTATGGGGCCGAGGGCGGCTACAGTGGCCCCGTCACTCATGAAATTGGTCATGATGCCGGTTAACAGGCTGACCCCGATAACCAGCCCATCGCCATGTGATATGCTTTCCGGCAGCAAAGCCACAAAGTTGTTTGCCAACCATAGGGCGCCGCCGGTGAATTGAAGCCCTACACCCATGGCACAGGCGGCCGCGTACAAGCCCACTACATCAAAGGCCACCCCATCCTGGATATTGTCCCAGCTCACAATACGGCAGAGAAACATGGCAACAACCGCATAGAGCGTGGGTCCGCCCAAACCGTAATGTTCCCCCAGGATGATCCACGCGGCGACGAGACAGACAAGGATGACTGCCATCATAACCTCTTTCCCTGCAAACTTGGGCATCTTGGCCACTTCCGCCTTTACAACCTCGCTCGGGTTCATATCTTTTACCAGGAATTTCGATTTAAGGCGGATATACATATAGGCCCCGATGACCACGGCCATAAGCGGGACAAAGGGCATGCCGTATTTCATCCAGGAAAGGAATGAGATCGGATCACCATACTCCATCAGGTAGCCCACCATGATGGCATTTCGTCCTCCGGCGGCAGGAGATCCGGGCCCCCCGTGATTCGCCGCAAAACAGATGCCGAGCAGGAGAAAGACCGCCAATGCCCTGTCCTTTTCTATCCCGTACATCCTGCAGGTCACCTTGTAAACACCCATGAGGACCGGAATGAGGAGGGCCACCAGGGCGTGCTCGGACAAAAAGCTTGCAGACATTGCCAGAAGGGGAAGAAATATAAAGGCAAAGGCCTTGGCGCTCTTTATACGGCTCAGGAGTATGAGCCCGATCCGCTTGTCAAGTCCGGTCTTTGCAACCCCCACGGCTACTGCCAATATGCCAAAGATAAAGAAGACTGCGTCCTTCATGTACGCCTTGGATATCTCATTGACGGGGAGGATGCAGAAAAGATAGAGCATCACGGCCACAAGGAGATCAGTGGCCCCTAACGGCAGGGCTTCAGTCCCCCAGAAAAAGACGGCCAAGAAGAATATCGCCAACATTATCTTTGCCAATCGCGCCGCCTGTCTGTCCGTGAATAGGGACTTGGAATCTGACAGCCCGTTTTGACCCTGCTCCATTTTTGCCTTAAAAGCCTTTGGGCGAAGCTTTTGATTTATGGTATCAGTGATTGTGTTGCATTCCCGGCCCAACTTGTAACCGGGAGGATTTACCTTGCTTGCCAGATCGATCATGCTCTGTGGGGGGGGGGCAATCACAACACCTGTAAAGACAAGAACTGCAATCAACAAGAGAATAGGCTTATACCCCGGTTTGCTTGCCCAGAATCCCAATTCATGGTTGGTGTCAACCGCCACGTGATGACTCATATTCGCCTCCTTAACTGCCTGTTTAGTAATGCAACCATCATTATGACACTACGACCTAAAGAACCTTTCATCAAACCCCAGCAAAATTCCCCCCTTTAGGCCAGGGGAGAAGTCAGCATAATTAAATGCAGATGGTGAGGTAAGGGTAAAAGGGCATGCACCAAAGGTCTCGAGATCTATTTCTTCGGTGGATGACTCATGACAAAAGCAATGATTGTGCCAAAAATCACATTCCTTGAAGATTGATTTAACTCACTAAAAACAATGGGAATTATTTTTTTGGAAAGATTAGAGTCTGTTTAACGGGAGGGAATAGATGTCGGTATTTTTTACAGATTGTAAAGGAAGGGAATAGAAGAGGCCCGCACTTGGCAGGATCTGCGCGATCGCATCGTAGCTATGTAGCTATGCACCTGGCTCAATGGTCCGGGAACAGTTTGAGTTCCGGAGACGCTCCCTCGCGTGGTGCAGGGCAAGCCCGGGGCACTAAAGGGATAAACCCCATAAGCGCGAAGTTATTTTTTGCACCGGATGGACTGAGATGAACGTCGAAAAGATGAACATCGAACATCGAACGTCCAACATCGAATACTGAATGAAAAGAAAATATACAACGAGGACAGGTTACACTCAAAGGAAATAGTTAGTGCCTGAACGAAAACCCTGTTTTTCGATCAAGAAAGCCAAAGCTACCAATATCGGAGCGACTGTTTGATTTTGGCACTTCGGATCTTCTGATTGTGAACATCTTTCTTTTCAAAGGCCTGGGCCACCTTTGGGAAAAGCTCTTCCAGTTTTATGGGTTTCAGAACGTAGTCGAAGGCCCCAAGCCTCATCCCCTCGATGCTGCTTTCCACAGAGGCATGCCCGGTAAGCAGGATAACCTCCGCAAGAGGCTGGATCTTCTTAATCTCCTTGAGAGTTTCAATACCATCCATGCCACCGGGCATTTTGATGTCCAGGATGACCACATCAAACTCTCTTTTTCCCAGCAGTTCCAGGGCGTCCTCGCCACTTAGGACACCTACCGCATCTATTGTTCTCTTTTTGAGACGGTTGACCAGGGTCTCGACAAAATCTTCCTCGTCATCCACAACTAAAATACTGAAAAGTTCCATGACACCTCCTTGATAGACAATCTGTGTTGGTTGTTGTCAGAGGCCTGCCCACTATTCCTTCTCAGGGAGAACAATGGGGATCTTCACTGTAAACGTGGACCCCTTTCCTTCCTTGTTCTCAAACATAATGGTTCCCCCCATTTTTTCCATGATATCATAGCTGATCCAGAGACCGAGTCCTGTTCCCTTCTCTGTCTCCTTTGTGGTGAAGAAGGGTTCAAAGACCTTCTTCTGCTGGTCTTTGGGAATCCCCGGCCCATCGTCCGAGATGGTGACAACAATGTGAGAATCGGTGCTCCTGCTTTCTATCTCGATTAATCCGTCTTTGCTTATGGCGTCAATTGCATTGGATATGAGATTCAGGAACACCTGCTGGAGCTGAGCCTGGTCGTTGGCAATGATCGGAACATCAGAAGCCAGATCCGTCTGGATGTCGATATTATTAATACGGGCATAATTTTCCAGCAGGTCTATGGTCTGATTCAGGGTCTCATTGATGTCAACCTTTTCTAAACGCGGTTCCATTCTGCGGGCATATCCCAACATATTGTGGACAACCTTTCGGATTCTGTCTAAGTGATGGTCGATTTTGCTGATTGTGATCTTGTATTCCTCTAAGTTCTTGGTCTTCTGAATGTCCTCTTCTTCCAGAAGGTCTTCCATCCACCCGATCTTTTGCATGACAACCACCAGGGGATTGTTTATCTCGTGGGCTACGCTTGCCCCCATCTTACCTAAGGCTGCCAATTTGTCCGAATGCATCAGTTGCGCATTCATCGCGTTTATCTTGTTATCCGCCTCTTTCAGCCGCCTGACGAAAAGGCGGGTCATAAAAACGGTCGTCATTATAATGGCCAGGAGGCCAAGCACAATAATTACGATTTCTACATTTCGGGTTACCAACAGGCCGCTCATTTCCTCGGCTGCCTCCTGGCTGATGACCAGGAGCCATCTGGGGGTCTTTAACCAGTAACCGGCATAAAGGACTTCTCCCTTCTGACCATCCTTCTGTTCAATAACGGTGGCTTCTCTCCCAAACAGGGCCGTATCCAAATGGGACTTTGATAGTATTTCGCCGTCGAAGCGGGGTTGCGTCTGGTAGACCCCTGCCTTGTTGACGATGTAGGCATCACCGGTTTTTCCCACCTGGGCAGACCTCACGATTGCACAAAAGACATCCGGATCGATAGTCGCCCTCATGATCCAGGTATTTTGGTTTTCCTGTCTGAGCACGGCAATGATGAAATGAGGTAGCTGTCGGTAACCGAAATATACGTCACTTATGTATATTCCCTTGCTCACAACTTCTCCAAACCAGGGTTGCTGATAGTAGTTTAGCCCTAAAAGATCATAGGGGCCCATATAGGCCACTTGCTGACCATTATTATTAATGATACCTAAATCAACAAAGGCTCCCCCCTTTGAATTCATGACCGAAAATATTTCGGAAAGATGCTGTTCGTCAGTCAGTTCACTTAAAGTATGGGTGCAGGCCACGGTGTTTAGAAGGGTAATACGTTCTTTCAAAAAAACATCTACGGCCTCTGCCTGAGCCTTGGCACGATATCTTATCTGTTCTTCGATCTTATCCTTATACATCCCTGCGAACTGGTAATAAATGGTTCCGCCCAAGAGGATAAGAGGGGCGAGGGAAACCACTAAGACAATGAGTATTATCTTCCTTTGAAGGTTTATATACAGAGAAGTTTTCATGGTAACTTACTGAAGAATCAGATATTTCCTCCTTTCCTTAAGAGGAGCGTGGCCTCTGCCTTTCTGATCCGTTCCTCTTGTTCATCCTTTCTCTTCCTGGCGCCTTCCAGTTTAGCAGTTAGGTCATCAAAGTCCGCAGGTTTCATGAGATAGTCAAAAGCGCCTGATTTCATGCCCTCAACAGCGGTTTCGGTGCTGCCGTGTCCCGTAAGCATGATGACCTCCACCAATGGAAACCGCTTTCTTATCTCTCCCAATGTTTCCATTCCATCCATGCCGGGCATCTTGATATCCAAGACAACCACATCGATATTGGTTTTCTCTAAAGTATCGAGACATTCTTTTCCGCTATATGCAGCGGAAATTTTTTCTCCTGCCTCCTGCAATCTCAAAGAAAGCATTTCCACAAAGTCTTTTTCATCATCGACTAAAAGCACTCTTGTAGGTATTTTGACCATGTCTCTTTTCTCCTTATTTTAATCCTTATCCATAGGTTTCTTTTCGAGAATGGACAGGCATTCCTTTCCAAACTAAACCAGCCCCAAGATCTTCCACCATATGCCGGCCACCAATATCAAAAGCCCTAACAAGATGGGAGTTGCAAAAACGCCCGCTTTGGTGAGGTCAGTTGATTTGAAATACTTATAACTGTAGGCAATGGCATTGGGGGGACAGCCAATTACGAGAAGCATGGCAAAGGAGGTAGCAGTACCAAGGCAAAGGGCCATCACAGTGGGATCGACCCCTTCCAACTGGGCCATGGGGATCACAATGGGGAGGATCAGGGCCGCCGCAGCCACATTGGCCATGGCATTTGTCACAAGGGCCCCAAAGAGTCCGACCCCTGCAAAGAGGATGAGCCAGCCGCCCCCCTGAACCAGTGGAAAAAATAGATAAGCAAAGTATTTTGCGGCCCCTGAGTAGCCCATTGCAAGGCCGAGGGAAATTCCACCTCCAAAGATGAAGAGGGCGGTTCCCCACTCAAGATGCTCGTGAATGTCCTGCCATTTCAGGACTCCAAAAAGGACCAATGCGCCTACACCCAACATACCTGTTACAGAGTAATCTATACCATGGAGCCCCTTTGTTAACCACAGGATGAATGCAAGGCCGATGATGATCAGGGCCTTCTTTTCCAGGGGGCTCCATGGACCGATCGCTTCGTCGAATTTGGGAAGCTTGAACTTCGGATCGGGTCGGAATACAAAATAGAGGATTATAACGGATGCGGGCACGGTAATAATTGCGATCGGCATGCAATACATGATCCAATCGAAGAATGTTATTTCTATACCGGTAAATTCCTTTAGAAACGCGGCCGCGACCATGCAGCGACCACCGCCCACAAGGGACCCCATGCCCCCGCAGGAGCAAGCAAACGGTAAGGATAACATCATAAACTTTCCAGTATTGGTGTAAGGTTCGATACCAACAGCCCTCATCAGGGGAATCATGGTGACGATTCCGACAGCGCAGGCCGCCGCATCATGCATGAAGGAAGAGGATATGCCAAGTCCCATGGAGATGATAAAGGTAAATTTGACAACGCTGCTTCCGGCTTTTTTTATGATAAAATACCCTAATCGCTTTGTAATTCCCGCCTTTTCCAAGGATATGGCAAAGATGAGACAGCACATGATAAAGACGACCACCGGATGCATATAGGGGGCCCAGGCCCCTTTCACATCAGTGACTCCCATTATGACCAAGAAGGCACCAATACAGATGGCCGTGATTTCGAGGGGTATCGGTTCCACCACAAAGAGAAAGACCAGCACCACAAGGACAGCCAGAAATCTCATCGCCCTTGGAGAGAGGCCGTTCTCATAGACAACTTGAACCCCCTTCATATCGGATTCCGCAGCTTTCTCCTTAAGAAATTCCCCAGTGGCTTCCTTACTGCCGGGTACTTTTGCCTCCACGATATACCCTGCTTCAGGATCTTCTTCAGGGGAGACCACTTTAAAATACTGACTTACCTGTTGAAAGAGTTTTTGATCGCCATCGCCAATAATCGAAAACTTAGTGCCCTCCGGTCTGGGTAAGAGCATAACAATAGCTCCGAGTGAAAATGCAATACAGAGCTGGAACCCTTTAGTCTTAAAAAACATTTTTCCTCCTATCCCATTTTACGCAAAAAGGAACTTCAATTCTTGCGGGGTTAAGTTGACGAAAAAAAACGTTATGGCTGCTAACGACTTATAATGCTTCAGTTTCTTTCAACCAATTGTGATGAACTCGTAAAAAGTCAGAAAGCACCCGTTATTGTCATTCCCGTGAAAACGGGAATCCAGGAAAATCAATCCTGCGGCGGGAGTGACGGCCCTGGAGAGTTTTTACGAGACCATCAATTGTGAATTTGATCACAATTTACAAATGTCATTTTGGCATGTCAAGCATTTTAGGACGATCGGAATTCTCTCTGTTGCGAATGTTTTCTGGCTTAATTTATCTTGGAGGCCCGCCTGCCTCGCTTGTCATGTACGGAAGCGGGCATATTCTAAAAGGTTGGCAATGGCGGCAGGCCTTGTGAAAACAATCCCCTAATTAAATGTCACGAAGTTCCTCAACTTTAGGCACTTCAAACTTTAGGCACTTGAATAAGCTCACAAGGCGTTTTTATTGCATCTCCTTTTTTGGCGGTAGCCCGGTGACCGATGTTTCGAATTTGAGGCTAAATTTGTCTATCTTGGAATGAAGGGTAGGTCTTGAAAGGCCTAAGAGTTTGGCCGCACGGGAACGGTTGCCGCCTGTGAGGTTGAGCGCTTCACTGATCAGAATAGTGGCAAACCTATCCATGCATGAATCAAACAGGTTTGCCGTAGCCTTTGAGGTGAGGGCCGCGTGTACCCATTTCGAGACAGCCTTTTCTGTTGTTTCACTATCTGCCCCCGCATCCACGTCCATACCGCTGATCGCCTGGGCGATATCCTCAGGTCGAACGGGAGCGCCCCTGTTGAATATCAATGCCTTCTGCAGTGTGTTGCCGATCTCCCTCACGTTGCCCGGCCATGAATAGCCGCTGAGGGCCGATATGGCCTCCTCAGTAATTCCGGGATTATCCATGCCGAAGTCTGCGGCAGACCTAACAAGGAAGTATTTTGTCAGGAGTGGGATATCCCCGAGCCGCTCTCGAAGGGGAGGGAGCCAGATGGTAACCACCTTGAGACGGTAATAGAGATCTTCACGAAAGCGGCCTTCGGAAAGAGCTTCTTCCAAGTTACGATTGGTGGCTGCAATTATCCGCACATCCACCGGGATAGTGCCCCTGCCTCCGAGGCGCTCGATGCTTTTTTCCTGGAGGAGCCTCAATATTTTGGCCTGTATGCTGGAAGGCATGTCGCCGATTTCGTCCAGAAATACCGTACCGCTGTTTGCCTGTTCGATCTTTCCCACACGCCGATGGGATGCGCCGGTAAAGGCCCCTTTTTCGTATCCGAAAAGCTCGCTTTCTAACAGATTCTCGGGAATGGCAACACAGTTTATGACGAGAAAAGGCTTGTCTGCCCGGAGGCTGTGCTGATATATGGCCCTGGCTACCAGCTCCTTCCCTGTACCCGACTCACCCCGTATGAGCGCCGTTGCATCGGTGGGGGATACCCGTCCGATGGCCTTATAAACATCCTGCATAGGCTTGCTACGGCCGATTATGGCCTCCCGTGACGCATTGTCAGGGGTGGCGTTCATATCTACTGGTGAACGCATAAAACGGCCCGCCTCGAGGGCCTGTTCTATAATGCCCAACATTTCAGGGATATCAAAGGGTTTGAGAATGTAATCAAAGGCCCCCATCTTTGTGGCTTGGATGGCGGTTTCAGTGGTCCCGAAGGCAGTCATGATGATAACAGGGAGTTTGGGCTCGATTGCATTGATACGCCTAAAAGTTTCGAGACCGTTCATTCCGGGCAATCGCATATCCAAGATAACCAGGTCCGGGATTTTCGACCTGACCAGATTGAGGCCCACTTCACCGGATGGGGCGCTGTCAACAGAATAGTCCTCTTCCTTCAGGAGTTTCTGGAAGCTGACCCGCAACTGATCGTCGTCATCAATGATTAGGATAGTGCTCAAGGTTAAGGCTCCTTTATGGGCAGGGTAATGTTAAAGGTAGATCCCTCCCCCCTTTCAGATATCAGCTCCAGCCTCCCCCCATGGCTTTCCATGATCCTGCTGGCGATGCTTAGGCCCAGGCCCGTCCCTTCCTCCTTGGTGGTGAAAAAGGGTTGAAAGACCTTTTCCTGGATTGATTTTTGAATCCCTGGTCCGGTATCGGTTACCCGGATGATAACAACAGGCCCCTCAGGTTCTCTAAAGCCTTTTTCCTCATGGATAACAATCGCGCCGCCCCCTTCCATTGCCTCACAGGCATTCTCTAAGAGATTGATCAGCACCTCTTTTAGCTGTTCCGGATCCACCTGGATTTCAGGAAGGGGGGCCTGACGACTGACTGTTGCGGCCACGTTGTAGGATTCAAGGCGGTGTCGAAGAAGTTGAAGGACCAGGTTTACAACCTCTGATGGGCTGATCTTCTGTGTCTTTAGCTTGGGCGGACGGGAAAACTCAAGAAAGTTTTGCACAATTGTATCGATGTGACGGATTTCCTCGGAAATCACCTCAAAATCATCCCTTTGGGTGGGTGAGAGTTCAAGCGCTCTGTGCAGAGAAAAGAGACGCATCTTTACGGAGGTAAGGGGATTGCGAACACTGTGGGCCATTCCTGCTGCCAATTTCCCTACCGATGCCAGCTTTTCCGCCTGCAGGAGGGTCTCGCGGCTTTTTTCCAATGCGGCTTGTGTATGGTCTGCGTCTTTGATAAGACCGCGCACGCTTTGGCTCAAGATATTGACTTCATCTCCGGCCCCGGTCGGTTGAACATGCCTGTCTGCCTCCAAGGTCAACCTGCGAATTGGAATCAGAATCTGTTTTGTTAAAACAAAGGCCAAAAGCACGCCTAAAATCAAGACGGTTAGTATGGCTATTGCGGCAACAAGCCTGAGGTTTTGGGCCTGCAGGAGGCTTTTGTTCCTGACTTGTTCGATTGCCTCCCTGTGAAGCGCCTTATACTCCTCGCAGAGATCAAGGATCCTGAAAAAGCGGTTTCGCGTCTCTTTATGGAGCCTGGCGCCTGTTTCACGATCACCCTCTTTATAATGTAAGATAACCTGGTCTTTAAAAAGGACATAGCGCCCATATTCTGCTTCTATCTGCGCAATAGCCTCCATTTGTGGTTCATTCTGAACAAGGGTCTTTGCCTCTTTGAGGCGCTCCTTGAAAACCTGGCGGTATTCCCCCAATTGTCTGAGCCAGTCCGGATCACCATCCAAAAAATAGTACGAAACAAACCCCTTCTGATTAACAAGGGCAATCTCCAGCCCTTCCGCAGCATAAAAGGTAGCTATATTCTTAGAGATAATGTTGGTCAGAAGCCCCTCCATTCGATATGTGTACCATACCATTACAAGACCGCCAATTAAGGTAACAAGCACCAGAGCGGTCAAGAGCAGATATATGCGTGTGCGCAGGCTAATCATATTTGTTGCAGCCGTTAAGGGGTTCAAAGGTTCAGTTGCCTGACAAACACCTTAGGAATAAATGAAGGGTTCTGTTGGACACTTCTAATGCGCCACGTTGGGCTTTGTCTGATGGGATTAAAAAGAGCCTGTTTCAGATAGATTGTCAAGATATTTCTGTACAGACGGGTTTAGGAGTGGGCCCAGGAGAAAGGTCAAAATCCAAGCTTTACAAAGAAATGAGCGGGGCATTCCTTAACTTCCCCGCTGCAAGCGGGATAAATAGGCACTTCAATCTTTAGTTCACTTCAGGCACTTTCTTTTCAGCTACGATTTAACATCTTCGATACCACTTCTTTGAGGTGCTCGATACTGTTTCCCTGTTTTTCCACAAAGACCGCGGTGATTAAGCCCTCTGGATAATTGGCATGATCTGTCTTGAAAGAATGAAGCACCACCGGAAGTTGGGGGATACGATCATTGATCTGCTCAAATAGCTCCACTTCGCCCGCATCCGGCAGATCTAAGTCTAATATAAGGAGGTCAAGGGGGGCCTGGCTAAAGACCCATTTCAAGACTTCCCGGCTGTCTTTTGCCAGCCGGACCCTGTAGCCTTCGGTCATCATCTCTCGCTTTAGGAATTCTCTTACATTAGGATTCCGGTCCGCTATCAAGATAGTGAGCTTATTTCCGTTTTCCAAAGGATATCCCCGGCCATTAAATTATTTTCTTACTCATAATCTTAATCGTAATCTTAATCGAATATCCCTAAAACAGACTGTAAAAGAGTATGATTATGAATTTTCGCACGTACTCTCGAATAATTGGATCAAGTGGCCTAAGTTAGATCTAAATTTCTAATTATGGGATGCGAAACTTGAAGCATTAATATGCCGTCCTCATGTGAGCGAAGCGGCAATCTGAGCGGTTGGCTCCAGGTCCTTAGAAATTGAGATGCAAAATTTCGTCCCTTTTCCTACTGCAGTATCTAACCAGATACGGCCTTGATGCCTTTTTGATATTTCTTTCACGATCGCCAGTCCAAGGCCGGAACCGGCGGTCCCCATTGATGTTTCGTTTCTCTGGAAAAGATCAAATACCTTTTTACTATCTTTTACTTTTATGCCGATGCCATCATCATTGATAAAGAAAACGTGGTGATTTCCGTTTTCCCCGTACCCTATTTTGATCTCCGACAGCTCTTTACCTCCATATTTCAGGGCATTGTCAACCAGGTTTCTGAACACACTTAAAAGAGCCAATCTATCCGCGACAATCTCCGGCAGGTAGTCAGGCTCTGACCACCTTACTTGATGCTGTTTCAACCTTTCCGAGAATTCATCTCTGATGGCCCGGGTGATCTCTTTGACCATAATCCTTTCAAAATTGAGGGGGGCTTCTCTTGCGACAATATATCCATTGAGCTTTTCCACAAGGGCCACCATCTGCTCTGCGGTCCTCAAGATTTGACGGCAATTTTCTTTCCCTTTCTCATCCAGAATATGGACATATTTTTCGTTAAGACGTTTTGTAAGAGCGTAGAGACCCACTGCCGGGCTCTTTAGATCGTGGGAAACCGAATAGGCAAAAAACTTAATCATGTCCTTTTTTTCTCTAAGCGCCCCGATTTTGGCATCTAAATCGGCATAAAGCCTGGCGTTGTCCGCAGCCACAGCTATCTGGTTTCCTATTGTAGTGAGGAGGTCAATCTTGCCCTGGTCAAGCTGGATATCCTTGCTTGTAGCTAAATTCATGACGCCTCGAACCCTGTCCATGGTAATTAAAGGCACGCATAGCACTATATTAAGGCCCTTGTCTGAAAGAAGCACACTCCTTTTCCTGTCCTCCAGATCAGAAACATGTTGGGCGATGAACGACTTGGTCCGCGCCGCTTTGCCCGAAAAGCCTTCATTGATACTGACCCGTTCCAGACCATGGGGCTCCATCCCATGATGGGCGACAAGATAGAGATATTGCCCTGTCCCATTCAGGAGATATATCCGGCCTGCTTCGAGATCAAAATGCTCCAAGACCCTGAAAAGTGCGCCCTCAAAAAGGCCTTTAATAGTCAGTGAAGTGGCTAAGTAATTGCTCATTTCAAGTAGAATGGCCAATCCCTTGTTACGGCTCTTGAGCTTCTCATCATTGACCTTAACGGATATATATTTTTTATTGATTAACATTGACCACCTAACTTATCAGCCAAACAGCATGCCCCTCCGCCGGGCTTTCCACGCCAGGATTTCCGTGACCTTCCCACTGAATGCAGCCTCCCATATTCCTGGGCCAACTGGCAGTTTCTTCCAGTTGCGCGGACTGTACTCCACCCAACCTCTTAAACAGCAATAGATGTGCCAAAGCTGACGGGATGCTTCTGGCAAGGCTAACACACTGAAACCACTGGTAAATCAAGTTTATGCGGAGAGGACTCCGGAACAAGGCCGAACCTGTTGATGTCGAACCTTTTTACAATCTGTAAAGGTAAAGCCGCCTTTGATTCCGGTGAAGGGATCTCCGAACATTGCCAGGGAGGGCTTAGGTCCCGAGATCATGAGCGCTTGGGAATGGGGTAATGGTTGGGAAGGGGCGATTCTTTTATTTGATGTTTAAGAACAAAGCGCCTATAATGCATAGAGGAATGGTCAATTCAGTGAATTTGGGAGGACAGATAACCACGTGACTCTTCTCTTCACAGGCACTACAGGAGATCATGCAGGCCACAGCCTTTTCACCTGGGCCATAGCCCGAAGGCTCGTGGAAAAAGGGCTCAGTGTGGGGTTCTTAAAACCCTTTGGCACCCATCCAGTCAAGTTGGATCGGTTTTGGACGGACCAGGATGCCGTCCTGTTTAGAGAGGTGTTGGGTCTTCAAGAACCTTTTGACAGGATCTGCCCCTATCTGCTTTCAGAAGAAACATGGATTCAGGAAAAGTCAGGGGATGTCCTTAAAGAGATTAAGACTCTCGCCAAGGAGCTTTCGACGGGGAAAGACATTCTCCTTATCATGGGCTCCGAGCACATCTTCCTTGACGATGCCCCCCACAATGTTTCGGATGTTTCGCTTAACACCGAATTAGAAACCGATTTTATCCTCGTTGACAGATATCGGGATACGGCCAAGTCTATTTATTCCATTCTTTCTGCCAGTTCTCTCCTCAGAGACAGGATCAAGGGGATTATCCTCAACCGGGTGCCCCAGGCAAAACTCCAGGAGATCAGAGACCGTATAATTCCATCCCTTGCCAAGAAGGGGATTCCGATCGTAATCGCACTTCCAGAAGATCCTTTCCTGTCTTTTCGAAGTCTTGGGGAGGTAAGGAATGTCCTTGATGGTGTCTTCCTTTGCGGGGAGGAGAGCATCGAAGAACCGGTGGTGGGAATGACCGTTGGATCATCAGATCTGAAGGGAGAACTTCTGCTGTTCAAGAGGGCGTATAACAAGATCGTCCTGTTAAAGCCCCATCCCCCTGAAATGGGGGTTGGAGAGTCCCAGGGCCTTAGGTCCATTGCTGGAATACTCTTAACCGGTGGCCGAAATCCTGCCTCCCAACTCTTGGCGGCGGCCAAAAAGGTCAACGTCCCGCTGATCTTAGTGAAAGGGGATACCTTTCCTGTCTTGGAGCGTCTGGAACAGAGCACTCCCACCCTTTCCATTCAGGATGAAGCCAAGGTTCGTCGTTTTACCGAACTGATGGACCAGGATGGCGCACTGGACACGTTACTCCAGACCATCGGAATTCACTGATCTCTCATCCGCAGAGAGGATTCCCTTTACTGGAATTTCAATGGCTTATGGTCAGTCCTTTCAGACAGAGCCATTCATCCAACCATCCCATTAGAACCAGGGATGTGTGTCTGCGATTTGACATAGAATTTCTGCAGGAGTTAGTAAGTTCTGAAGCTGTCTGTCAACCAATCGTATCTGATACGATCTGGAGGAACTTATCAGGGGAGATCGGCTTGGATAAAAAGAGGTTTGCCCCTGCCTTAATCCCTTCGTCCCTGTCTTCATCCCGGCTCTTGGCCGTCAAAAACACGATCGGCGTTTCCCTGTAATTCTCTTTCTCCCGGATCTGCTTGCAAAGTTCAAAACCATCCATCTCAGGCATGATGATATCGAGTATTAATAGATCATAGTCGTTCTGATCGAGTTTCTTGAGGGCCTCGGCGCCGCTGGGGACCAGATGGACCTCATAACCCTCAGGCCTGAGGAGCTCATTGAGCGCAATGCGGACCAGTTCATCATCATCGACAACAAGAATAGTTTTTGCCATTTTGACTTACTCCTTTCCCGACGCTTTAGCTGGAAGAAGGACCTTCACTTCTGTCCCATTACCTTGTTGACTCTCGATTTCAAGCCTTCCGCCATGGGCTTCCATGATGCCGAAGCAAAGGGAAAGGCCTAAGCCAGTACCCTTTCCCACCGGTTTGGTACTGAAGAAAGGCTCAAGCACTTTATTAAGATTCTCCTCAGGGATTCCCTCACCCGTGTCCTGCACCGAGACAACCACCATGGGAGGTCCCTCATATTCACTCATATATGAGAGGATTGTCAACTCCTTGGATCCTGTTATTTCATCCATGGCATCCCTGGCATTGGAAATTAGATTAAGGAAGACCTGTTCTAATTGGTTTGAATCGCCAATGACCTTTGGCAGGTCTTGAGACAGTTTCCGCACGATGGAGATATTGTGGTTGAGGAGCTGTTGCCCGGTAATTATCAGGGCATTCTCTACCGGTTGGTTTATATCTATTTCCCTGAACTCGGGTTTGGTCTGTCTGGAAAACTCCCTGAGATGTTCAACGATTTTCTCGATTCGATTGTTGCACTTGCGGATGATTTCTAATCGCTCCCGTTCAGGGTAATCGTCAGGGATATTTTTGAAAATCACGTGCAGAATGGTCTGCGAGGCCATGAGGGGATTGTTCAGTTCATGGGCAACTCCGGCAACAAGCTCCCCAAGGGCCCTCATTTTGGATGCCTCAACAAGACTTGCCTGAGTGGCCTTGAGCTTGGCCTCCAAACGCTTCTGTTCCGTGATGTCTTTGAAGATTCCTGCCGTAGCGATAACATTGTCTTCCTCATCTCGAAGCAGGAAAAGCGAAGTCAGGATTGACAGGACCCCCCCATCTTTTCGCTTCAGCTCCATCTCGTAATTCTCGCCCCTTTCGCTTTTCCTGAGAAGAGACATGATATCCCTTGCCTGTTGGATGCCCCTTACGTAATAACGCGAGACATGTGTTCCCAGAATCTCTTCTCTCGTATATCCTAACATTTCCTCCATGGCACGGTTCTGGTATGTCATTTTCCCTTTGAGGTTCGTGGTCAGGATACCGTCAACAGAACTCTCCATGATGTTTTCAAGAAATTCTTTGGTCTCTCGCAGCTCTTTCTCAAGCTGTCTTCTCAGGGTAATGTCACGAACAATCTCCACAAACCCCGTGGCCTTGCCAGCGGGATCCTTAATGGGCGTAATGGTTGTATGGGCTGGAAAGTGATCACCATTTTTTCTGACCCGATACATCTCGAGTTCGCAGACCCCTTCGGTTATTGTGCGTTTAGACATCTCTTCCTGAATCCCTTTTCTCCGGTCCTCGGGAAGAATGGTAATACTGATATTCTTGTTATTGAGGACTTCCTCCTTTTTCCAGCCAAAGAGTTTTTCCGCTCCCCTGTTGAACTCGATGATGTTTCCGTAAAAGTCAAGGGCCATGATTCCGTACACCGTGGCGCTGTCGAGGATGTTGTTCAAGAATCGGGAAAGATCACGATATTTCTCCCTTGATTCCTTTAGCTCCTCTGTCCTGGCTTCTACCATCCTTTCCAGATCCGAGGTGTAGTGCTGGATCTGACCTATCATCCGGTTGAAGGATACTCCCAGGACGCCGATCTCATCAGCGCTGCGGGTAATGACCCTTTGAGAGAGGTCACCGCCTACCATTTTAGTGGTCACCTCCGTGAGTTCATGGATCGGTCTTGTGAGTACTTTAGACAGGGTGAGAGTCAGGAAAAAGACCAGGGCAAGGGCCGCAAGTCCCATTAGGATGATAAATCGTTCGGTCTCATACATGGAGTGATAGATTTCGTCTTCATAGGTCCCGGCCACAATTATCCAGTTCCACGGCCTGAAGTATATGTACTTGTTAATCTTCTGCCTCGGTTCTTTCTCTCCTAATTCCGGATTCATCCAGGGATAGTGGATGGTCCCTGCTTCGCCATTTCCAAGCGTAAGAGCATCTGTTATCATAGCGCGGATATATTGAAATTCCGACGAATCTCTCAAATCGAGAATATTTTCTCCTTCCTTGGCCGGATGGATCTTTAGAACGCCTTTGCTATCTATGATGTATACATAACCGGTATCTCCCACCTTTATGCTTTTTATCTCCTGATCAAGGAAATGCACGATTTGTTCCTTCACGCCAACAGAGAGGGCGCCAATGACCTCCCCGTTGTGGCCCTTAATCGGTTCGTAGGTCTTAAAATACCAGTTATCCATCACATAGGCACGCCCACTAAAGGAACGCCCGGCAAAAATCGCCTTTGCCACGGGATTGGCCGGGGGAATGAATGTGCCAATCGCCCTCTGGCCGTTCTTTCCCGTTATATTGGTGGAAATGCGGAGAAGCCGATCTCCGTCAATTCTCTGAAAGATGGTACAGGTTCCTCCCAGGAGGGACCGGACTTCGTCTACAAAATAGGTGTCCCGGCTTAAGGGGAGATTGCCGACCCTCCAAAGAGGCGCCGTTACCGGATAGTGCGCTCGGGTAAACTGGTCAGTGGCATCAAAGTGAATTTTTATTTCAGGTTCGATCTCAATTTGACTGCCGTGCAGGTAAAGGAGTTTCCGGGCAACGTTCAGGTCGGTGAAGACCTTCTTTTGCACCACCTCCTGATGGACTTTGCACATGGAATAGACGTTCCTGACCAAGTGTTCCAGGTTTTCATCTGATGCGTTTCTCAGGGCCTTGCCAAAACGGTTCATCGAGAGGAAGGCAACGCAGAGGAGAGGAACAAGAACCACAAAAAGGGTTACGCTGATGAGCTTTGTGCGGATTTTCAAATCGCGGAAGAGAGGGAAGAACATATCGGTCCTCGCCGA
>JAUWPC010000068.1 GCA_030611815.1 Desulfobacteraceae bacterium | reverse complement strand
TCCTTAGGAAATTTATTACTGACAATCTCCAGGATTATTTTTTCAGCCGCAAGGTCTGCCTCTGTGACAAGGTCTATCTCACCTTTCTTCATAATATGATGGGTATTTCCCAGCATGCGGCTTAAGATTTTTCCCGCCGCCCTTGCTGCTTCTCTCGCAACTGTTGATTCATTTTCAAACATAATTCTTTACCGTGAAACTAAAACCTTCCCCTCAATCAAATCCCGCATTTTTTGAAGAAAGAGAGCCGTGTCAAACCGCTTCGCCCGCTTCTCACAGCTCCCCCGCATCCCGAGGACCCTTTTTGGCGTCATCCACTCCACTGCCTCAATAACATCCGCTACCCTTGGCTCCTTTACCACCAGCACCCCACAATCAGTAATCATCAAACCTTTCCCGACTTCCGACCCCTGACCTCTGTCCTCAACCTTCTCCCCTCTGCCTCCCCCAACCGTCTCAAGCAATCCCCCCTCCTGCACCCCGATCACGGGCTTTCCGGCCGCCATAGACTCCACAGGGGAAATACCAAAATCCTCATCCCTTGGAATATAGATCGTGGCAATACACCGCCCCATGAGATCGCAAAGTTTCTTATCATCAACCCAACCTAACACATCTATATTTTGCGCCTTCTCTGTCATCCTCTTTATACTGGGCAGATCAGATCCCCCAGAAACCACAACCAGTCTTTTATCCGGTATCTTCTTAAACGCCCTGACTATCAGATCTATCCGCTTCAGGGGATCCACCCTCGCAGTGGAGAGAAAATAATTCCCCTCCTCAATCCATTGAAATCTCTCTGTTTCGCAGGGAGGGTAGACAACTGAGCTATCACACCCTAAATATCTCATTGTTCGTGCCCTGACGGTTTCCGAATTAGCAACAATGATATCCATCCCGCGTACCGCTCGCTCATATGCAAGCCGATATAGAGACATGACCACCCTCAAAAGAGGCCTTTGCCATCCGGGGACCTGTTGCGACATAAACCACTTCTGGTCATAGAGGAGCCTCGGTGGCGTGTGACAGTAATAGATCTTGTTCCCAGTAATCCTCTTGTGCGCCAAAGGGGAAAGCGATCCACTGAAGATGGTCCATGAAGTCGATGTGGAGGGAAAATGGGCAAATGCCCACCAGAGCTGAAAAATCTTTGAAAACCTGAGACAGCGGGGAGATGTTTCATATGCCTTAAGATTTTTGGGTTCCAAGTCATCGAAGTACCCTTTGACGAAAGCACCTTTATCTAATTGGCCTGTCCATAGCTCTGCGTGAAAAGACTTGGCCAAGATCATAGCCACTTTCTCGCCGCCAGCCAATAAAACAAAAAAATCGTGCAAAACGAGGGTCCGTTCACTCATCACTTAAATACCGTCTCAAACACCTCAAACGTCCTCCGTGCAGTCTCTTCCCACGAAAACCCTCCGGCCCTGGCCAAACCCTTGTTTATGAGCCTCTGCCGAATTTCAGGATCACCGGCAAGGTCTCTTAGGATTCCGGCAAGGTCATCCACATCACGGGGGCCTTTCATAAATATTGCCCCCTCCCCTGCCACCTCAGGAAGACTCGCCTCTCTCGTAGTAACCACGGGGCAACCGCAGGCCATCGCCTCAAGAATCGGCAGGCCAAAACCCTCATAACTGCTCGGAAAAATCAGAGCGAGGGCCCCCGAATAGACCTGGGCCATTTCGTCATCACTGACATATCCTAAGGGAATAACGTTTTTCCAGGACTTTTCATCAGACCATCCTGACCACCCTACGACAACCAGCGGTGCTTCTATACCGGCCTTCTTCAAGGCCTCCGGAACAACATCCAGATTCTTCCGTGGATCGCCACCGCCAACAAAAAGGAAATATCTTTCAGGCAATGTGTAACAAGTCAGGAACGCCTTGACTTCTTCATAAGATCTGGGAAAAAAGATCTTGTCATCATGGGCCTCAAGAGTGACAGAAATGTTTTCAGGGTTAATATTCAAACACGCCCGCATCTCTCCTGCAGTGAATTCAGACACCGCCAAGAAATGATCAACTCCTTTACACCTTCGCCGAAAAAAGAGACGCGAATAGAGCACTCGTTCCTCAGGATGATATTGCGGAAAACGAATCAGGGATAAATCGTGTATCGTAAAGACGGTCTTGAGCCGGGGCGGCACGGCAAAAGGGAAAAATCCAGCCTCATGGTAAAGATCAAAATGCTTGCAGCCCCGGTGGAAAAGCGCTTCTCTTATAAAATGAAATACAAGTCTGACAATAAGAGCCGGGTAAACCGGCATTTCCCAAAAGAGGTCAACACCCTTTGCCCAGCGATTAAGATTAGCCGGGCCATATGGCATCACAGGTGAAACCTTCAACCCATCAAAATACCCGATCTCTAATCTGTCACCATAAACCCGCTCCATCTCAGCATAAAGAGATCTCAGATAGCGACTGATCCCGGTGTTCACATTCACCATCGGAATAGCGTTGACAAGAAGCCTAATTCGTGGATTCATCTACCTTCCCTCTCTTTTTTCGGAGCCCAAAGAGAAGGGCAACAGTAAGAAACGCCTCAGTCACAATAGTCGCCCATGCCGCCCCCAACCCCCCAAATCTGGGGATCAGGACCAGATTAAGGCCTATATTTACTACGGCCCCAGCGCCTGCAGCAAGAGCATACACACTTTCTCTGTTCTCGGCAATCGCAGCCTGCGTCAAGACCCCGTTAGGGAGAATAAAAATCAACGCCCCAAGAAGCCACGGCAGCAGACGTGCTGAATCGCTGTATTCATGCCCGAACGCCAAAATAACAATCTCCCTACTGAAAGGACCGGCTGCAACAATGATAAGACCTGCAGCCGCAAGCATAATCAGACTCATCCGGACAACCTGAAACTGAAAAAGCCCCTTCTCTTCAGAAACCAACCTCAGCTTTCTGAACCAGATAATACCTAACGGCGCAGCTAAAAGGACAATGCCGTCCAAAAACCGGTATGCAGCCGCATAGTACCCCACCAGCGTTGAATCCCCGATTAGGCGCTCAAGCAAGATAATATCACAACGGTAGTATACCGTCGTTGCCGCGTCTATGGCCATAAAACCGAAACAGGCCCCCCTGATATCCCGGGCACTAAAGCCACCCAGCGAAGGCCTCACAACCCGCCTGCGAAACAAAAAGAGGCACAACAAAAGCCCTAAAGACCAACCGGTAAATATGGTCCATGGTACAGGCCGGACAAAGAAAATCACAAGGAGAATGCCTAAAGCTCCAAACGTTCGCACCGTGACCTGCCACAGTGCCTCACGTGGAAAGAGTCCCCTGGCCTTCATCTCCGAAGAAATAAAGTTGACCGCAGCCTGGAATCCAAAACAGAAAACAGCCGCAAGAATCCCCATGCGATAATCTAAAGGAAGGATCAGAACAAGAAAGGCCCCGGCCACGGTTATCACAACCGCATGACCCAGGGCCCATGAAAATAGACGATCTTTGTATCCAGCCAGCCCTTCGGAGGGCAGCGTCTCTTCACGAAAGAGAAGTGTCTTGAAGCCCCCATCCTGGAGGATAAAAAAAAGCATAGCTAATGTCAGAATATAACTGTAACTGCCAAAGCCTTCCGGCCCAAGAACACGCCCCAGGACAAAAGTAAGCCCGAGTGATACAGCAGCAGTATAGAATGTAGCCAGCCACTGTGATGCCAGGTTAATGGTGAGTGACGGCATAACTTCAGATTTTTCTCTCCTCTTCTATTCCCATTCTTCATCCGGGCTACAGGTTTTCCCGGGTAATGTCCTCTTTATTGATGACCCCTTACTCATAATCGGAATTTTTAAATAGGATACAAAACCTGTATTAAGGGCTCGCGCAAAAATAACATTCACATTTTCGCATCCCATCTTCAGCCGTGCCTCAATCGCAGGTAAGCGAGCTTGCGAGACTCCGAATCTAACCTAAATCTGGGCGCCAATTCTGGGAACTTATTTTTGCGCGAGCCCTAAGGTTTCAGAGCTTGGCCCATATAGACAAATTGATTACTATAGATGTAAAGACGCAAGAATAACAGTGCAAATCCGCTCAATCTCATTTTCTTTCAGATAGGGGTGCATCGGAAGGCTAAAGATGCGATTGGAGGTGTCTTCAGATATTGGGAAATCGCCTTCTTTGTATCCAAGACCTGCAAATGCCGTCTGCAGATGCAATGGCTTGGGATAGTAGACGGCGGTGGGGATTCCGGCCTTTTTCAACGATTCCTGGATGTTCGCCCTTGATTCGGGACTTTCCGTTAAGAGGGGGTATTGGGCCCAGACGCTTTTGTACCCCTCGGGTACGCATGGCGTATGGAGCATGGCGTATGGAGAAAGTAGTTCAGTGTAGCGCTGCGCAACATCCTGGCGAAGGTCGATTTCTTGAGGGAAGATGTCCAGCTTGGCATTGAGTATCGCGGCCTGGAGGGTGTCCAAACGGGCATTGAGCCCGATACGGACATTGTTGTATTTGTCTTCACCCTGGCCATGGACCCGGATTGAGGCAAGCTTGTCAGCCATCTCATCGCTGTCCGTGAACACAGCGCCGCCGTCTCCATAAGCACCCAAAGGCTTGGCAGGAAAAAATGAGGTGCAGCCCACATCGGCAAGGGCCCCTGCCTTTCTGCCTTTGTATTCACCCCCCAACCCCTGGGCAGCATCTTCTATGACAAAAAGCCCATGCTCTTTTGCAATGGCGTTGATCGAATCATAGTCGCATGGGAGCCCGAAGAGATCGACGGAGATAATGCCGCGAGGCGTTAGGCGCGAGGCGTTAGGGGTTAGGGGTAATGCGTGGAGTGATGAGTCGTTTGATTTTAGGGACTTGATGGCGAGAGCGAGTTTGTCAGGATCGAGGTTAAAGGTTTTGGGATCAATGTCAACAAACACGGGGGTTGCGCCAAGGAGGCTAATAACTTCGGCAGTGGCAATAAAAGTAAAAGGTGTGGTAAAAATAGCATCGCCAGGCCCCACTTTCTCAGCCACAAGGGTCATGAGCAAGGCATCGGTACCGGATGCGCAACCAATACAGTGTTTGACCCCCACAAACTCGGCCAGTCTTTTCTCCAGCTCGTTGATCTCCGGACCCATAATGTATTTGCCGTGATCGAGGACAATCCGAATTTTTTCTTCTATTTTTTCACGAATACGCTGCTGCTGGGCAGCGAGGTCGATGAATTGCATTTTTCTCCTCTGTTAGGTCCAGGTTACACGATGATTCCAGTGCCTTCACTTTGTTTGCACCCGTTGCTGATCTGTATGGATACTATGGGGTGAGGGGGAGAGTCACGTCAATGATGTCCCTTTTCATGGGCCGGACATCGGCTGTATAGATCAGCAGACCTCTGCCAAAGCAGTAGGCCAAACGGCAGAGAATCCCTTTGTATTCCTTACGGTCAAAGGTGAACTTTACTTCAGTTCCGCTGCGGGCCTTGAGCCATTTTGACAATGTCTCTCTGTCAGCGGCGTTGGCGTGATGAAGGAGTACATACCGGACCCCGTTCAATTTGCCCATAGAGCTTTTCAGGGCTTCGGATGATTCCATGACCTCGCACGGAAGCGTTATTTTATCCTGGCAAAACCCTGAGGATGCAGTCAACAAAAGTAAAGGCCACAGGGATAGCAGAACCCATCTAATCTTACTTTTCCTAATCATGATTTACCCTCCTTTCCTTCTTTCCTCACCCTTGAGCCGATATACCCGGGGAGTTCACGGATAAACGCATCGATCTCAGTGCTTTTCTCGCTCAAAAACCTCATGATTCGGTCTGATTTTGATTTCAGGATCACCTTGTCCTGTTTTTCTATGTCTGTGCCTTTTATGAGCATCTCGTTCTTGTAAAGATATGAGATGATCGTATCATCGGCATCCAACTGTACATCGAATTTATTCTGGAGATAGTCAAGCCAATAGCCAAATTCGTGGGGGTGCTCAATATGCTCAACCGGGATCCCGATATCAAAGCTCAAGGGTTTGGCTAAGCCGGGCATTAACTTAGAGCCTCCCAAATAGTCAAGGAGATGGGCCAACTGATGCATCAAGGCGCTGTCACCAATTTCAGGGGATATGGCAATATAGAGGTTATCCGGGTCGGTCGTTTTTGTCTTTAAGACGTTGACAAAGACCCCGCCTGACCCCTCTTTTTCTTTTCCCTCGCCCCTTTGATCAAACACGGGCAGGCCTTTATACTCATTCAAATCAATAAATTTTACACCGGCGGCAACCCCGGTCAGTTGCTTGATATCAAGCCCGTCCGTCATTTCCTGAGACCGCCCATACCAGACATTCGGGAGGGTAGTAATCTCGGCGCCCATCTCCGGGGAGAACTCCCCCATCCCCTCAAGGGTGAGTTCGTCTTCTTTCCCTAAATGGCAGTGTTTAAATTTCTTGCCGCTGCCGCAGGGGCATGGATCATTTCTTCCTATCTTTTTCATTCCCCAATGATCCTGTTTTTCTGCGCGTCATAAGACCAGCATGGCAACGGACCGGTGGCCCCTGTTTCCGGATTGAGGCTGTGCCGGTAGGAGGCCTTTGCCTCTTGTGTTTTCATCATATGATCCCAGCCCCGCTTAAAATAGGAACACTCGTCATTAAAGCAGACCCACAGAAAAGGGGTGCTCCATGTTGAATCTGCCGGGGGCTCCCATTTCTTCATATCAGCGCCGCAATGCTTACATTTGGGTATTTCCGGGTCAGTCATCTTCTTCTCCTATCTAAAAAAACCAAACCCCAAATCAATTTCCAGAGGTTTGGTTTCATTTCTTTAAGTACACTTCTCGATTCACCCTATGGCGGCCTTCAAAATACCTTCGGGCGGAATGACGTTATAATTGAGGGCGGCATCCTTCTTGAGGTCCATCCCAAAGGCCACTGCCATTAACTGGGTCAGATACACTATCGGGACATCAAAATCGGTCCCGTACGCCTCATTAATCCTTCCCTGGTACATCTCCAAATTCATGGCACACATGGGGCATACAGTAGAAATCAGCTCAGCCCCGTGATTGAGCGCATCTTCCAAGATATCCTTTACCAACCCCATACAGTAGTCTATCTCAGGGAGGAATATTCCTGACCCGCAACACCGGATCTTGGTGGGAAAAGGGACTGCCTCAGCGCCCAAGGCCTCAAGGAGGCGATCCTGAACCACAGGCCTATTCACGCTGTCATATTCACCATAGGGTCTGACAGACTGGCATCCCACATACCCGGCAACCTTGAGCCCATTGAGGGGCTTGCTGACCTTTGCCTTGATCTTGTCAACCCCCACATCATTATAAAGCACATCCTGTATATGCCTGACCTTGATGCCTCCTTTGTAGCTTAAGCCCCCTTCTGCCAGGCATTCATTCACCTGTTTCAGCAGTTCGGGATCTTCCTGGATCTCGTGGTTCACCTTGATCATCTGGATGTAACAGGAACTGCACGGAGCAACGATGTCATAGTTGGCCTCTGCCTCTGCTATGGCAAGGTTGCGTGCATTAAGCACCTTGATGGCCAGGTCATTTGCCCCGGCATAAGAGACACTCGCCCCACAGCAGTTCCAGTCCTCAATCTCCTCAAACTCCATCCCGAGGGCCTCACAGGCAGGTTTCAGGGAGACGAGAAAATTGGCGCCGGTCCCTTCTAAGCTGCATCCCCAATATAAGAAATATTTCATGCCGCAGCACCTCCTTTCCCTAAGCCTTCTGCCTTGTCCAACATCTTCTGGAGCGACTTAACCCCTTTGATCTTCCTCTCCGGAAGTAGTTTCATTCTCCTGTGAAGCATCAGTTTTAGTCCAATATCCATGAAATTGAGCATTGCCTTTATACCGGCGATAAATCCCCCGGCAAAAAACACCCGCCTTGGAAGATCCTTCTCATCTATACGACCAAGTTTATACACCTGGTTCCAGAATTCCTTCCCAAAGTTTGCAGTGTCTTTTCGAGGAACATAGCCCTGTTTAAGGGCATAGTGGCCCAACCCGTGCATCACATCCATAACGGGAATATCCCTCGGGCACTTGACCACACATGCATAACATGATGTACAGAGCATAATCGACTTGCTGCTCAGGACCTCTTCCCTCTTACCTGCCCTGATAAGACTAAAGATCTGCCTGGGCGGATAATCCATGTGCTCCCTCAAGGGACATGATCCGGCACAGACACCGCAATTCATGCACATCTTAATCTCATCCCCGGAATCCACATCCCGGAAGACCTCCTCGGCAAAGGAGGGATTGTAGTTAACCATGTTTTCCATAAGCGACCTCTTTTTGCTATTGAATATTGGAGACCTTTGAAAAACGTCCCCTTTCGCCCAATCTCTGTGTTACGTTCGGATTTAAATCCTCGAAATATTCCATATATTCCTGCGGTTTAAATCCTCACGCGCCTTAATCTTGAACGAAATTGAACATTTTTCAAAGGTCTCTTTTGGATTTTGGAAACTGAATATTGACAACCGAATCTTTCCGATTGTCAAATATTTGACCCGCCAATAACCAATTTTCGATTTTCAATCGACAATCGTCAATCAACAATCATCAATCCCAACTACCATCCCTTATAAGGATTAGGGCCGACTTTCTCAATCGTTTCCATGAACTCATTTATAATGACTGGGATCTTGTCATAATCGGTGATCCCCACCTCAACAAACTTCACACGCTCGGACTCTAAAGCCAACCTGTCCAGGGTCTCTGAGACCTTGCTTAACCGGGTCTCGGCCAATTCGCTCCCCTTGACAAAGTGGCACTGGTAATCATCGCCATGACGGCAACCAAGAAGGAGAATGCCGTCAATACCTCTGGACATCGAATCAGCTATCCAGACCAAGTTCATGGAGCCCAGGCATCTCATCGGGATAAAGCGGACATAGGGGCTCCACTTCATACGCTTGATACCGGCCATATCCAGGGCTGGGAGGGCATCGTTTTCACAGATCAGACAGACAACCCTCGGCTTTTCCTCATCCTCCTCAGGCACATGAATCGACTTTATCATATTCCCGATCATACCAACGGAGTAGTTCTTAAAGGAAATAATCCTTTCAGGACAGGCCCCCATGCAGATACCGCATCGTCGGCACCTTGTGGGGTTCGGAAGAGGATTGGCCTCTTCGTCTTCGTTGAACATTCCAAAGGGGCATTCTTCCGTACATCGTTTACACTGGGTACACCTTTTCATGTCAATTTCAGGATAAGAGAGGTCCCCTGCCCTGGGATGGACCGCCTTACCCTCGGCCGTTGCCTCGGTGCACTGGATTGCCTTCATGGCCGCGCCAACCGCGTCATCTATGGCCTTGGCCGTCTCCATGGGTCGTCTGATACACCCGGCTGAATAAATACCCGTTCGTCTCGTTTCATAAGGAAAGCAGATGAAGTGGGAATCGGGAAACCCATATTTCAGGGTTGGTAGCTCAGGTCCCTGACGATACTCCAGATTGAGGGCGCTATTCGCAAAAAACCCGGAGTCAGGCATAACCTCCATCATTCCGTCTTCATCCGCATCTTCTGCATCGGCAGGCGCCTTGATCTTAGGGGCGGTCTCAGGCTTAGACGCCGGGACCATACCAACAGCCAATACGATTAGATCCAGATCTTCGATCTTCACCCTCTCGCCCAAAAGCTCGTCATCCGCTTCCACAAAGAGCTTGCCGCCTGCCTCTCCCACATTAGCAGCCTCGCCTCGAATGAAAATATTTCCGTCTTCCTGGGCCTTTCGGTAAAAGTCCTCGGCCTGCCCGACGGTGCGCACATCTTTATAAAGGACATAATTTACGGCCTCGGCATTCTGCTCTTTGACATAAGTTGCCTGCTTCATTGAAACTAAACAGCAGGCCGATGAGCAGTAGGGAAGATGTTCAGGATCCCGTGATCCGGCACACTGGATAAAGAGGACATTCTTGACATCGCTCCCATCCGAGGGCCGGGTGATCTTGCCGGCCGCGGCCATCTCTTCCATCTCCACATTTGTAATCACATCCTTAAATTTGCCATAGCCCAAGTGGCCCAGTTTGTTGGCATCATAGGGGACCCAGCCCGTTGCCTGAACCACTGCCCCTACCCTTTCACTGGCCCCATTTCCGTTTGACTTGATGTCAACAGTGTATAGACCCGGGGCCCCGCTGATCTTTTCCACGGTGGAGGAGGTATAGACCTTGACTTTGGGCTCCTCCTCAATCGCCTTGATCAGATCCTCGGCCCCGGGGTCTGAGAGTTCTTTGTATGGCATAGTGATCGTACTTTTCATCTTGCCTAAGAAACCGCCTAACTTGTCCTCTTTTTCAACTAAAATAGCCTGATAACCGGCTTTCGCGGTCTCCAGGGCGACGGTCATCCCGGCAAGCCCACCCCCGACGACTAAGATATCCTTGGAATATTCTTCCTCTGCCTTAAACGGCTCAGTCAATTCGGTGTTTTTGGCCTGGGAACAGCCGATCCGCAGGTTGTCTTCAGCCAACATCTGGGTGTCTTCCTCTTTAGGAGGCTGGCTCCAGGCCACCTGCTCTCTCAAATTGACCCTTTGCACGATGACTCCCTGGCCAAAGTTGAAAACATCATAGTTAACCCTGTAGGAGCAGGCAGCGATAATGACGGTATTGACCCCTTCACCCTCTATATCCTGCTTTATAAGGTCAACACCCTCTTGGGCGCACAGGAAGGGATGATCCTTGGTAAGATCTATGCTGAAATCCTCAGTACCTTCCTCTTTAAGCTGCTCAATATCTAAGGCATCTCCGATGCCGCACCCGGTGCAAATATAAATTGCTGTCTTTTTGTCCATCGAGTTACCTCCTCGCGATTGATTGGATAGCCTTTAAGGCCCCTGCTGTGGCGTCCTGCACAGATGAAGCGACATCGGTTGGTCTTCTTACACAGCCGGCGCCGTAGATTCCGGTCTTCTCGGGGTCATTTATTAAAAACCCATACTCATCATAGGAGACATCGAGCGCGGCATCTATTTCGATCTTGTTGGGCACCATACCGGTCGCCAGAACAACCATGTCAAAGTTCATCAGGATCTGTTCGCCCGTCCTGGTGTTTTCTCCTTCAAGGAGCAGACCGCCTGTCTCCTCATCCTCTGTTATATTGGCGATCTTGCTCTTGATAAAGGTCACCTTTTCGTCTTCCTGCACCTTGACATAAAAGTCCTCTAACCTGTCAAGTGCCCTGATATCTATGAAAAAGATGGTCACATCACAATCAGGATACAGTTCTCTCACGTATGTAGAGTGCTTCAAAGAGGCGAGGCAGCATATTCCTGAGCAATAGGGGAGATAGTTTTCATCCCGAGACCCGGCGCACTGGATGAAGGCGATATTCTTGGGCTCCTTTTTGTCAGAGGGCCGCAATATCTTCCCCTCTGTTGGCCCGTTAGGCGCTGCCATCCTCTCCATCATTACATTGGTAATGACGTTTTTATATTCACCAAAACCATAATAATCGACCTTTGCAGCATCATAGGGATCCCACCCCGCAGCCCAGACAATAGCGCCGACCTTAAGATCAAAGAAAGTCTCTTCCATCTCCAGATCGATGGCGCCGTATTCACAGGCATCGAGGCATTTTTTTCCCTCATCGGTCCCTGTAATGGAAGGATCCAACACATATCTCATGGGGAATGCAAATTCATGGGGGAGATAGGCCGCCTTGATCTTATCCATTCCGTAATTAAACGGGTTGTCTATCTCAACCTCACACACCTCGGCGCATTTCCCGCAGCAGGTACATTTTTCATTAACATACCGGGGAGGAAGTTTGACGGTGACGTCATAGTCCCCTTCCTGTCCTGAAATGCTCGCTACCTCAGCCATAGTAAAAAAACGAACTTTAGAGTTCTCTCTCATACGCCGGAAGTTGATCTCCAGCCCGCAATTCGGCGGGCACAGCTTGGGAAAATACTGGTATAACTGGGTCACGCGGCCACCTAAATATGGATTTTTTTCGACCAGCACCACGTCATAACCGGCCTCAGCCGCTTCCAACGCGGCTGTAATTCCGCTCATGCCCCCCCCAACCACTAATATACTCTGGTTTGTCGTTTGTACATCTGCCATTGTATCCTCCAGGGTTGTAGTTTTTGAAATCTATGTCGGAAACTCAAGTGCCCTAATAATACAAAAAGCGTATTTCGTCAATATCCATTTTTGCATCACTGATTATTGCGAAAATGTTCATTGACCAAATACGCT
>JAUWPC010000376.1 GCA_030611815.1 Desulfobacteraceae bacterium | reverse complement strand
CTCTTAGCTTCTCTGTTTGGCTAACTTGTCCCGTTCCCACTGGCATTCACGCCTCCAGTTTTTCATTTGGCAGGGTTATCTGCCAATACCCTCCCTTGTCCGGTCCGATGCGTTTCAATAAACCTTTTTCTTTAAGTTTCTTCATGTTCAACCGTATATTCTTCGAAGTGATACCAATTAGTTCAGATAGCCTTTGCTGTGTTACAGACCGGTCTTGTCTCACGGCCACCAATATTTTGAGCTGATTATCTGTCAGACCGAATCGATTTTGTAGGTCTTTTTCAAGGTCGCTTTGTAGGTCTTTTTCAAGGTTGTCAGGAATTGGTTGATAGGTTATTTCAATTCTGAAAAAATCACCGATTTCTTCAATGGAAAACGAAATTTCTGGATAATCCTTCAGCATTTCTCGAATACGAAGGGCATGGGTGTCAGACCTACTCATTTGACAAGTCAAGATCCGAAACAATTTTGCTAATCTGTTTTTGCGGTTCTCTGTCAACTGTGTAGGCCTGACACCTATGTCTTTCCATTGGCAGGGCCTGAGCATTCTACCATGTTTCCATTTCCCCTTTTAATTCTTTAATAGAAATGCTATCTCCCTGTTTGATAGCCTCTCTGCCTTTTCTCACTTTATCAATAACATACAGCCGATACATGATGTCATCAATACTTGCTGAATCAGGCAGTTTGGCAATTACATTTATCGCCTCTTCCCTTAATGTTTCCATTTTATCGTTCTCCTCTTTAAGGTTTTCACATTCGTGCTATTCGTGTAATTCGTGGTTACTGTCTTTACGCCGCCAATAGATCCCCTAATTTCCCATATTTTACCTTTACACCATCGTTCAGGTCAAGACTGACTTTATGTGATGGAGCGACATAAACTCTGTCACCCTGCCAAGAGCATCCCCGATTGCCAGACCATAAACAATACCCTTTGCTCTGTTAGGATTGTCTGTCATGTTTCTCCAGCCTTGCTCAAATCCAGTATCGGCCCGCCTGCGGAGGCCTCGGATGTAGGTGCGGCAACTCTTCTTTCATGTAAAAAGCAAAAGACAGCCTGCTCAAGAGTCAACGGCAGACCCCCGTCTCATATCTGTCAACTGTGTAGGCCTGACACCTATGTATGCATGCCTTTACAAAGGAACGGAGATTGTTCGCAACCGTGATGGATGACGGCCTTCTCCCCTTCACTACCTTAGCAGGATCGCCCGGCTTCTCAGCCCGCACCCGGTGAAAGTTTGGCTCTTCGTGGGGTGCAAACAGCGGTTCAAGGGCGGCGGGATTGATAATAGGGCTGGTCATAAGATATTTCCTTTTCTAAACCATATGGTTAGGATCTATGTTCATTCTCTTTCCTCGCTTTATGGACTTCTTCGTTTATCTCCTCCATAGACATGAAGTCTTCGTCCGGTTCGGAAGAAAAATCGAGCAAAGAATAAGTCTTTTTGATTATCAGGCTGTCACCTTCTATAATCGCAATAAATTTCCTTTGTCCGCCAAGCCATTTACGCAGGATCACATCTGTTTTTAGCGTATCTCCATCTGAATAGATCACTGTTGTTTCCATACTATCCTCCTGACATGATTCTTGTTGTCCGGGCCGCTCTTACCAAGCGCCTGAAATAATGATTATATATTTACCTTCCATCTCTTTTCCAATTCAGTCCATCCTTGGTGTGGCAGCTTTTGCCACGGTCACGATGGCATCAAGCTTCTCCCTCACTTCTGGATCGATCTTGTCTTTTGGGACAAAACGAGCCAGTTCATGAAAATTTTTCTTATCCATCACGTTATAATGACCACGCTTCTTGAAAAATTTCCTAAAAAGCGGGGTGAGAAAATCATCACTGACCTTTGTATCCTTCTCCCATGGAGATCCTCTCCCGAGTGTTTCCATTGCATTAGTCATCTCTTCTATAGTCTCTCTCATAGCTTGTCTGCGAGAATCAGCATGCGCGGCTTCGAAAAGTGGCCCAGGGAGATTGTCTCGCCCGCTGGCAATCGCATAGGCTTCAAGTACCTCTTGGTGGCAAAGGTAACTTTCGATTTCTCGCTTGGTCCACATGTAGGCTTCCGCCCCAAGATCTTCTGAAAGACTTTTCTCAAGTCTATCAAATATCGCGATGCCTTTTAAATGAGGGAATGATTCCTTGAGCCCGAAAAAGTGTTTCCTCACTTCAGCAGGCTGATTACTAACATAATGGACAAAAGGTTTTTGAAGAACATCCATAGCCTCTTTATGCTCTAATTTTTCTGCAAAAGCTCTTAAGATGGCTAAATCGGTTGAACCCTCCAGATAAAGTACCCACCCGGTTTGCTCTGCCTGATAGTAGTGTTCAAAGCCAATATTTTTTAAGGCTTTTAAGACCTGGTTTCCTCGATCATTGATACGGTGTGGTTTGCCTACAAATGCAACAACAACGTCACGCTCTGCAGCCTCATTGAGCAAAACCTCAGAATGACTTGCTGCAATAATCTGGTTTCCGTTTTCCCGTGCAACATCCGTAAGAAGCTGATAAATCTGTCTTTGTCTGAGGATCTCTAAATGTGCATCAGGTTCATCAAGCAAAAGTACAGCTCCGGGATGAGCATACATGTAAGTGAGGAGAAGAAGGGTTTGTTGAAGACCTCTTCCGGAGGAAGATAGATCAAGCTTGATGCCGTTTTCGCTATAAGTCATAACGATTTCCCCACGCTCGGTAATATACTGGGGAATATAAAGCTCTGAACCAAAAAGCTTCTCAATGTGGTCGGTAAGTTCCTGCCAGCGTTCCTTTTGGTTGTTGTAAATCGTATGACATAGGTTACGGAGGACTTCGGCAGTCCTTCCCTCTCCGACTCGTACATTGATCGCACCTGGATCAAGTCTGGTTTCGTTTGCTGCTAATCCTGACATAGGGGGGAGGAATGCTAATTGAATATTATCAGTATGCTCCGGGATAGGCATTCTTTCAGGATTCTTTTTTTCTGACAGGCGAAGGGGCCTGCAGTAGAATGATTCCTCGTTAGCGTAGTAAAATTCGAGGCCGCACTTCCATGTCTCATCAGCGGTTATCCCTTCTACAATGACATCAATGAAGATATTTTTTGTTTGTTGTTTCCCGGC
>JAUWPC010000303.1 GCA_030611815.1 Desulfobacteraceae bacterium | reverse complement strand
CCCCTTTTGGGTTTTGGGGATCATAGATGGAACAGCAACGCTATCCACGCTTTCAAGAACCACTCCGTATCTTCCGACCCTGTACCGACCAGAAACGTTGATGTGTGCCAGCAAGGCTTCCTTCCCGTCCAAGGTGTTGATAGTAAACCCCACCCGTTTCCCCTTTTCCCTGATTTCCTTGGTAATAAAGCCTGTCGAAGGTGTCGACAATTGCTGAACAATTCTTCTAATGAGAGTCGTTTTTCCACATCCGGGAGGGCCAGTGAAAAGAATGTTATTGCGCGTCATTTTTCTGTTTTTCTCAAAATTCCCTCTTTTTGGTAGAAAGTAAGCTCCCACTCAAAAGTTACTGAATCATGGCGAAGGATGTATGTTGAATGATCATCGCCCACAACTTTGAAGTAACGGTGTTCCGGATCGAGCCAACGATCAACGACCTCTTTGATTTCAATCAGCCTTTCCTCTAACCAGAAACGCCGAGGAGTCTCCTCGCCCCGATACCCTGAATAGCAATCAACCCGGATTTTCATAGTTTCCCAACACCTGCGCCCAATCATCTCCAAAATAAATTTTCAGACAAGACCGTCCCTGGTAACAGGAACACTGTTCTCCGATGAGAGGCAGGAGCGGGAACAGCAAGAAGTGTTCTCAAGAGATCACTTTAAGGATCTTGGCCTCCCTGGCCTCGGGCTTATCCGGAATATTTCTTGGATACCCCACAACGACTCGAGCAACGATGCGGTAATCTTTGGGCATCCTGATCTGTTCCCGGATCTTGGGATTTTGTATGTTTGTGCCAAGCCCGACCCAGCACGTCCCCAGGCCTCTTTCACACGCTGAAAACATGAAATAACAAGCAGCAAGCGCAGTAAATGCGCCGTTTGTCTTTCGGGAATTCCGATATAAGGATTAAACAAGAAACAGTGTTGCTGAAGGAAATCCCGAGAGCGCGGATCAGTGAAAAGGGGTCAAGCCTACTCTTAACTCTTCTTTGGTTTCTCTTAAGATTTTAAAGTAGTTATTGTTTCTCATTCTTTCTCTTATCAACTTTTGCCATTCAATTGTGATGTTCAGCCATTGGGGATTCATGCATTAAGCAGTAGGAAGAGTCAATCAAAGATTTGCCCCCTTTCAACCTTCCCAGATAACAACACGGTTTCTTCCGTTTCTTTTTGCATTGTAAAGGGAATCGTCACTGCGTTTGAGCATGCTTTCCATCTTGTCGTTCGAGTCCAGCAATTTCGAGACGCCAATGCTGACGGTGACTGAAAATCGGTTTTTCCCAGAATGGAACTCTAATTTCGATATCGCGTGTCTAATTTTTTCAGCCACTAAAGCGGCGCCGTTGAGGTCGGTTTCGGGGAACAGAAAGCAGAATTCCTCTCCGCCAAAGCGAGCCAGCAAATCTGTCTTGCGAATTTGCTTTTGGCATGCCTTCGCCACGGCGACCAGAACCTTATCTCCGAAATCATGGCCATAGGTGTCGTTAACTCTCTTGAAAAAGTCGATATCCAGCATGGCGCAGGACAGTTTGTTTTGATTCCGGATTGCCAACTGGAACAGGCGAAGGGCTTCGGTGTTGAAACTACGGCGGTTGCTCAATTCTGTAAGTGGATCGATGTGGGAAAGGCGTTCGACCTCCTGATATAAGGTCTCGATTTCCTTTCTTGCCTGGCTCTCGGCCTGAAGGGATTTTTCCAGTTCCAGGCCTTTAATGTAAAGCTCACGGCTCTTCTCTTCAGCTATTTTCTCGGCTTGTTGCCGTATGTTCTTCTCTCTTTGGAGTCTTCGTTTCAGCAGTTCGATTTCATCGCCCATATCTAATCCTGGAGTTTAGTGATGATGAAAAGTTCCGCCGAAGGGTCTTCTGGAATACTCTCCCGTCTCACCTCGACACGTTCATTAAAATGATCTACGGTGCCAAGGATCAACCCTTCGGCTAGGTCCGGAAGGTTACGGACAGAGCGGTAAGTCATTTCAAGCCTGCCAGGATTCGGGGATACACAAGTGAAGGAAGGCAATTCGGCATCGTTGTATAGCTTTTTAACCTCCAGATGAACATAGCTTTCCACCAAGGGTAAAAAATCAAGGGCTGATGTCACCCCTTCAAAGAAATCAGGGAAGATCTCCACGAACCGCATGAGCAAATGGCGACCGAACGTCTTCAAAAGATCGGGCACGGAAATGGAGGTAATCTCGGATAACTTTGCCACCAAATCCACCATTTCTTGGGGATCGTAAGTGCCCACCGTCGTATAAGCGCCGCCGGAAGGTGGTTTTACCTCATCGATAAGTCGTTCAGTCGTCTCGATGGAAAACTTATCTTCGACCATATCGAGAAATTCAGAAAAAACAATACCTTTCATAATATCTCCTTCTTTGAGCGTGTCGTAAGTGTTTGTGCATTAAGGAATCATGGCCCTGCACAATGGGCTCCACTTATCCGTTTGATTTTTTTAATGTCAATAACTGTCTAACCAGGGGGTCATCTAACAATCTCACCATTATCTCTTTGCCACAGTATGAAATCAAAATATTCGTCTGAGAACCAACAGATATATTCCGATATCCCGACAACTCTTCTTCCCGACTAACTGCTCCTTTGAATCAAGATCAAAATACGAGGTTAGAGTATTTACAATATCTTCAGCTTTCCATTCACCAGCAATGCATTACCTTACTTATATTGCTGTTAGGTGTTAGGTGTTTCTATTAAAATGTGGTGATTGCTCATAAGCACATAACAGTGTAATTTATATCCATACTTGTCTTGAGCAGTTCCTAAATATTCTCTGAATTTTTGATAATCATATTCTGAAAAATAGATCTTTCTGCGTTCATTTCCTCGAACGGTTACATGATAAAAGGCCCCCTCATATTCTAAACGTAATTGCCTATCCATAATTAATCACTTTGTCTCATGTCTAGCCCCGGCCCCGTTACTCGTATACAAGAGTCAACGGCAGACTTGACCCCCATCAGGTTACTCTCGCTGATGACGGTGTTACGCGGAAATGGTGCTGCATATCTGCTTCGGCAGGAGGACCACCGGCAATCTTCGTGTAGTTGTAAATGAAAGCAGGGTACTGCCCCTGTTTCCTCGTGAACTTCATCGGGCACGGTCCTCCCGCTTCCTGCATATGTCGCCTATCATCTCATGAAGGCAGTGCTGACATAAGTCGCACTCGACTCGCACCCCGTCTCCAAAAATAGACTCGTAGCCACCTGTGAACCGGATGTGATGAAACTCCTCCGTCTCGAGGTCGTTCGGTCCGTATTCCTTGCCGCATCTGTCACAGACCACCGACTCAACTTCATCAACTTGTTTGATTACCTTCTTCTGGCGAATCATTTATCATTCCTGGAAGTCGGGTAGCCGGGGGCTGTTGCAAGCCCCAAGCCCCCTAAGAACCGTCTTTTTTAATCTTTCTACAATACTACCTGCTGCTCTACATTTTTGGAGCTTAAACGTCTTCCAACTTTCTTTAAAGAATCACACCTTAGATATCAAGAGTCAACGGCAGACTTGACCCCTTTATAACTCGGATAGACCGGTCAAAGTTCAACGGAGATCCCGTCCTCAGTGAAACTGATGCGGGGAACCAAAAAAGAGTTACTCTCAAAGGTGCTACGGCACCGGGCCCTTAAACAAATTTAACCTCCACTTTTCAAGTGACTATAGCGCTGGGTATATATACCGCTAAGATGCCGCATACAGCGAGATGGCTTTGCATCGGGGGGCTGAATCCCTTCTCCCCCCCCGTTTATAACGTGATATCACCCTGCCCGCCACCCGCCCGGCATCGCAAGGCATTAGCCGAGGCGGACGGGTCGCGAGCCGCTAAGGCGAGGCAGGCGGGGCATTCGAATATTGCACTCTCAGTGGCCTGGGCATGGCACATCACTACCACATTCAACAATATGAGGCAAGAGTAGACCCCTTACATTACGATTTTAGGCCGCTTGAACCCGGAACAAATCAACATTGAAACAACGTCCCTGTTCTCACAAGATTTGATTGGTACCTGCTGCACGAAAATATCAGAACGGCTATTGTTTTTCTATTCTGCTTCGCCTATGCCGTGAGTCACAAAGGGGTTGGCTAAAAACCATAAGATTTGTAATACATCCCATTGAACACGGCATGGAACCGACGATTTTCTGGGGTCTGTTAAACAGACCAAGGGGCCGTGCTTTAAGCATTAAGTTCAGCCTAAAGCACACCAGCCTTGATCCCGATGGATGACTGGTGCGGATCAGGATCTATCCGTATCAATGAGGATACGGATAGCAACCCTG
>JAUWPC010000170.1 GCA_030611815.1 Desulfobacteraceae bacterium | reverse complement strand
GCGCTCTGTATCTCTTTAAAGCGGATTTCGGCTAAATTCTTGAATTCCTCCCCGAGATGCAGCACCTTGTCAGGATGATATTGATTGGCAAGGCGCAGGTAGGCATGTTTTATCTCCTTGGAAGATGCGCCTTTTTGGAGGCCCAACACGGAGTATGGGTCTTTCTGTTCAGAAGCATCGTTTGCAGCGGTTCCTCTTGAGCCCGCCCCCTGCGAGAACTGATCCCTCTCCGGATTATGGCCTTCATAGCCGTATCGCCTCTTTCTGTAAACATAGAGATACCACCAGAGCAGGCCTAAGACTATCAGGTCGTCAATCCATCCCACGCCTACAAAAAAATCGGGAAAAAGGTCATAGGGGCAAACTACGTATGACAAACCGAGGAGGGAGAGCAATATTTTCATGCCCGTCGGGCCTCCTTGATTAACTCTTTGCCGAATTTCTCAAGAAACCTGTCCAGATCCTCTTTCCAATCGACCATGACATTGAGTCCATGCTTCTTGGAAAGTCTGTTTTCTAACAGACAATTTACAGGCATAACAAAGGGATCATTCAGGTCCTTCAGGCTGCAAGGTTCAATTGGGGTCTTGATGTTTAATCTATCCAGGAGATGCTTGGCAAATTCAAAGCGGCTGCAATAGCTCCCGGCAGTTAAATGGTAAGTGCCTCTTCCCTCCTTTTCTAAGAGTGTCTTTATCTGCAAAGCCAAGCGATAGGTCCACGTGGGCGCCCCGAATTGATCCTCCGGTATCCGCAAAACCTCTCTCTTTTTACGAACAGCCTGAGCTAATATCGATTTAACCAGGTTTTTCCCGTTTATGCCATACAGGTACATAGAACGGATGATAATATAGTTTGGAGAGTTGCCCCTAACCGCTGTTTCGCTTTCCACTTTACTTTTCCCATAGGCTGAGACTGGATTCGGGGTGTCGTCTTCAAAATAGGGCTGGGGCATTCCCTTTTTACCATCAAATACATGCCCGCATGAGAGATGAACCATTTTACAGCCAAACCGCGCAGATGCCTGTGCCAGATTTCTTGGACCTTCCACATTGATTTTTCTAACCGCAAAATCCTCTGTTTCACACGCCTTCATATCGGTGAATCCAGCGCAATTGATGATCACGTCAGGAGCCACCTCAGCAAGGTTCTCTATAACCACATCCCAGCTAATAATATCCACTTCATCTTTGCCCGGGCAAATAACCTCGTGGTCCTGCCCAAGAACTTCCTTACACTCACTCCCCAACATCCCCGTGCTTCCCATAATGAATATCTTCATTTTGTTCCTCTCGCACCCTTCACACTAGATTTGATACTGGATGCTTGTTGTAGCGAAGCGGGAATCCTGGATACTCGTTTTTCTGACTCCTGACTCCTGACTCACACACAGACCCATTGCAAAAGCCAACAATCTCCAGAAATTACATAATAATAGGAGTGCGAAATTTGAGTATTTTATCTTAATACATGATCAGGAAAAAATCCACAACATCTTGCATTTAGAGTCATTTCATCCTCAATCTAACTAAAAAACTCAGCATTCTAAGCTTGCTTAAACCAAGGCTCTCATGTAGTTTATGTCGGTTAAGATCGCAATTCCAACACAAAACAACAAAACATAACCCCGAAACAGGTTATCTCGTGAAAAACCGGTACTCTCTCAAAAAGCTCTTTTTCTTATCCTCCTTCTTATTGGTCTTTATTTCACTCTTGTTGATGGCCACTGACCAGAATCTCTTAAGCCTTGCAAGCAGCGAAGGGCCTGATTTGAAAAAGCCAAAGGTAAACGAACAGATTTTAAGAGGGATAGATCTCATTTATGAGCGTGAATTTAATGATGCCGAGGACCTGTTCAGAAAGGTTATTGCCAAATCACAGGATAAACCAGCCGGTTATTTCTATTTGGCCATGGTTTCATGGTCCCGCTTAGCCTCCGGCTTCTGGTCTCCAGAGAACGTGAAGGAGTTCAAGAAGCGGATTGACCACGCCATAGAGGTCGCTGAAGTCCGGGTTGACAAGGACGGCGCGGACAGTTATGACTTCTTTTATCTTGGCGGGGCCTTGGGTTTTAAAGGCCGCTTTGAACTTATGAAAGGAAACTGGATCTCTTCATTTTTCTTAGCGAGAGATGCCATAGAGGCCCTCAAGATCTGCTTGGAAATGGATCCTGATAACAAGGACGTCTTATTGGGCTTAGGCACTTTCGATTATTATACGGCCCGGCTGTCAGGGGTTTTGAAATTCTTGACCTACTTTCTTCTCCACCGGGGCGATATAGAAAAGGGGCTAAAGAAGTTAACTATTGCCTCCAAGGAGGCAATCTACTCGGCAACAGAAGCCAAAACTGTTCTCCTTTATATCTATCTATTCGGTGAGCAGGACTTTACAAAGGCCCTTGATCTCTCAACCGAACTGGCAGAGAGATATAGAAAAAACCAACGTTTCCAGGTTCTTCGAGGTGTCAGCTACATCAGATTAGAGATGGATCCTCAATACAGAGAAATGGTCAGCCAGTTGCGTCTGAGGAGCACTCAAGCATCTAACAGGGAGGTGGCCTCCATGTGGGAGAGGCGGGCGCTTTACCTGGAGTCAATACATGACCTTTTTCATGGGCTCTATCCTGAAGCCAGATCCAGACTAAAAAAGATACTCGATCATCAGGATCCCGAAAACGACCCTACGATGATTGCATGGCCCCTGACAAAAATAGGAATGAGTTATGACCTTGAGAATAACCGGGATGAAGCCACAAAATATTATGATCAAGTCTTGAACATGGAAAATGGATCCGGGGCCCAATTTGTGGCCAAAAAGCTGTCAGAAAGCCCTCTAAAAAAAGGAGAGCCGTTTATCGGTTATTGACACATGAAAAAGACCTCCTGCAGCCTGTTTGCCATCGTTCTACTGATGCTGTTAATGACCGGATGCACAAGATTGGCCCTGCACGCCACGTCACCCCTCATACCCAACTTAACCAGGGCCTTTTTTGAGGAGTGCGACCTGGAACTGGCTGAGCAGTCCCTCCCTGCGGAACTCAAATTGATGGAGGGCCTTCTCAAGAGTGCCCCCCAAAACAAAGAGCTTCTGACTGCCCTCTGCATGGGATTTACCGGATACGCTATGCTATTTGTTGAGGAAAAGAATCCGGAAAGGGCATCAAGGCTCTACCTGCGCGCCAGGAGATACGGCCTCAAGGCTATCGGCATAGAAAAAGACGCTACTCGCCCGGCAATTTTGAGCCATCTAAGCGCCATGGACAAGGAGCAGATTGAGCCCCTGTTCTGGGTTACAATGTCTTGGAATGGGTGGATCAATCTCAACCTCGACAAGCCTGCGGCCTTAGGCGAGTTGACCGCTTCACAGGAATGCCTGAAAAGGGTAATGAAGATAAACCCGAAATATTTTTACGGCTCGCCCTATATAATATCCGGCTCTATGTTAGCGGCAAGGCCAAAGATCTTAGGCGGGGATGCGGCTAAGGCAAAAGAGTTTTTCACCAAGGCTATGGCCGCGAGCAATGGAAAATTCTTTTTGGCACAGTACTATTATGCCAAATACTATGCAGTCAGGGTCCAGGATAAGGAATTATTCCTGAACCTGATTGAGGAGGTTGAGCAGGCCCCGCTTGACCAACTGAAAGAGGCCTGTCTCATAAACAGTGCGATAAAAGAGAAGATGAAAGGTCTTAAAGAAATGGCTGATGAGCTCTTCTTTTAGCCGTTCTCGGGTTAATAACCCGGAACCTTGAATCCCGCTTTACCGCGGGAAACCGCTCAACCTAATGTAGAACCTTATTCCGGCCTGTCCGGGTCAGGAGGCTTACAGTTTATGAAAAAACGAACCCAGCTATTTTTCCTTTTCCTGTGCATGTGGTTCTTTTATCAGCCACTACATGAGTTAGAAGCGGCAAAGAAGCCCCAGTACCTCATTAAGTTTGCCACTGTGGCGCCGGATGGGTCTACCTGGGTAAAACAGATGAGGGTGATAGATAAGGAGATCAGAGAAAAAAGTGGGGGCAGGCTGGGCTTCAGGATCTATGCAGGAGGCATTGCCGGCGATGAATTAGATGTCTTGAAAAAAATCAGGATAGGCCAGATCCACTCTGCTGCATTTTCCGGTGTGGGGTTCGGAAAGATCTTGCCAATGGTCAGAGTCCTTGACCTCCCTTTCCTTTTCAGAACCTACCAGGAGGTTGACCTGGTCCACCGGGAACTAAACCCTTTCTTTGCTGAACAGTTCAGAAAAAAGGGTTTTGAACTCTTGGGCTGGGCAGAGGTGGGCAATGTTCATCTACTCTCAAAAAAACCGATCAGGACGGTCCACGATCTTTCAGGTCTAAAGGTGTGGACATGGACAGGAGATCCGATCGCCAAAGAAACCTTTGTCGCCATGGGGGTAAGCCCGATCCCGCTCGCAGTCACGGACGTTACCACGGCCCTGAACACCGGGATGATTGATACCGTCTATGCCCCTCCTTTGGGCGCCTTGGCCCTCCAATGGCAGAACTATCTCGATTATATGATGGCCCTTCCCCTTGTCCACTCCACAGGGGCAATCCTAATATCATCCAAGCAGTATAAAAAACTACCGAAAGATTTAGCCAAATTGCTGAAAGATACCCTTAAAAAGAGGATGGCAGATCTCACAACCCAATTGAGAGATCAAACTGAGGAGGCGATTGAGATAATCAGTAAGAGCGGACTAACCATCATCCCTGTCCCAAAGGGAGAAGCACTGAATCAGTTCCATGCTGTCAGGGCTGAAGTAACCCGCAAGCTAACCAACAAGGTCTTTCCCAAGAAACTCTTGGACCGTGTTTATATGCTCCTGAAAAGACCCAATGATTAACAACTTCATTTCCTCGTTGCGGGGATAAACACTAAACACAGTAGCGAAGCGACGAAACACTCTTGCAAAAAGGTCTATTTTTCTACTTTTTGCGAGACCGTCAATTTTCAATATTCAATCTTCAATATTCAATTCCAAAGGCTCCATGAATGCCTTAAAGCGGTTTGACGATATCCTTGCCAGGCTTGAGGGATGGCTGATTATCCTTCTGCTCTGGTTGATGGTTATCTTCACCTTTGTTCAGGTAGCCCTGAGAAGTCTGTATACCTATGGCCATTTTCAATGGGCCAATGCCATGTTAGGACATATGGACTGGTCCGGGCCTTTTGTCAGGCTGCTCGTGCTATGGCTGACCTTTTTAGGCGCTTCTCTTCTTACCAAGGAGGGTAAGCATATCAAGATCGATCTCTTGTCCACCCTCCTCCCTAAGAAATGGCTTCCCACCCGCGAACTCATTTTAGCCTCAGCCTGCGCGCTAATAAGCGCCATCATGTTCAAGGTATGCATTGATTACATAAGAATGGAAATGGAGTTTGGAGGGATCATATTTCTTAACCTGCCAAGCTGGATAAGTCAATTGATCCTCCCAGCGGGCTTCGCTCTGCTCCTTTTTCGGTTCCTGATAAGAGCCATTGATGAGGGGATTCAAATCGTCAGGGGGATGTTATCATGATCCTGATACTGGTAATCATCCTCATTATCCTTATCATCTCAGGCCTTCCGCTTTTTGCGGGCATCCTGACTGCCGCCATGCTCGGCCTCCACGTTAGCGGGGTAGACCTCGCCGCCATCCCGATTGAAATCTTCCGCCTGGCCAATGCGCCTGTATTATTGGCTATCCCCCTGTTTACCTTTGCCGGATACCTCCTCTCCCAGGGAGGGACCTCCACTCGTCTTGTCAGGTTTTCGAGGAGCCTCTTTGGATGGCTTCCCGGGGGCCTTGGGGTCGTGGCACTTGTTTCATGCGCCTTCTTTACCGCCATCACAGGAGCCACCGGTATAACCATTATCGCCTTGGGAGGCCTCCTCTTCCCCGCCCTTATCTCTGAGAAATACGAAGAGAACTTCTCCTTAGGCCTGATAACCACTTCCGGGAGCTTAGGACTCCATTTTCCGCCAAGTCTTCCGATTATACTCTATGGTTTTGTTTCCGGCACAAGCATTGAACAGCTCTTTATGGCGGGGCTCTTGCCAGGTGTCTTGATGGTTGGAATACCCTGCCTCTTTTCCGTGTATATGGGCAGGAAATGGAGGCTTGAACAACCCCCCTTTTCAGGCCTGGAATTTCTTGCAGCGCTTAAGGGTGCTGCCTGGGAACTCCCGATACCGATTCTAATCCTTGCAGGTATCTATTCAGGCTTCTGCACCGCCACAGAGGCCGCCGCTCTCACAGTCGCCTATGTCTTGTTTGTCAAGACCCTAATCTTCCGCGAACTCTCCCTCTTGAGGGATCTCCCAGTGATTATGAAGGAGAGCATGAAAATGGTCGGGGGCATTATGATTATTCTCGGAGCGGCATTAGGCTTCACCAACTATCTCGTAGACGCCTTTATCCCCATGAAAATCCTCGAACTCATGGAAGGATTGGTTTCAAGCAAGATCGGATTTCTGATGGTCCTCAATATATTCCTTATTTTGGTAGGCTGTATGATGGACATATTCAGCGCTATCCTCGTAGTCGTCCCCCTGATTGTTCCTTTAGCCGTCCAGTTCGGGATCGATCCGGTACACTTGGGCATCGTCTTCTTAGCAAACTTAGGGATCGGTTATAACACTCCGCCTGTGGGACTAAACCTCTTTATCGCGAGTTCCAGGTTTGACAAACCGATAATGCAGTTGTACAAGGCCACCCTCCGCTTCTTGCTTCTCCTTCTCTTTACGCTTCTCCTAATTACATATTGGCCCGGCCTCAGCCTTTTCTTGCCGAACCTGCTGAAATGAAAATTCTCTGGGGATAGGAGATATCATGTGGTTTTACATCATTATCGCCATTGTGGGGATCTACCTGATTCTGGCCCTGTTTTTCACCTACCTGGCCTTCCAGATTCCTCGAGACCCGGTCATAGACCCTCCTGATTGGGGACAAATCACGGATACCCGAATCGCTGCTGCTAATGGTGGCGAGATAGAGGTCTGGCGGATTGAACCCGAGGGGCCCCCAAGGGGTGTTGTTGTGCTTGCCCACGGCTGGGGCCGGAACCGGGACCGTATGGTCCCGAGGGCTAAAATCTTCGGAGAGATGGGATTTACCACTGTGATCTACAGCGCACGAGATCACGGTCAATCCAGCCCTCACCGTTTTATGAATGCCTTCAGGGTTGCCGAGGATATTGAGTCCATATTAAACTGGGTCAATGAACCGGTGCTCCTCTACGGCCATTCTGCCGGGGCTGCGGGGGCAATCATTGCCGCTAATCAAAATCCC
>JAUWPC010000211.1 GCA_030611815.1 Desulfobacteraceae bacterium | reverse complement strand
TATGGGCGCAAAACCGGAAATACATATAGTGCCTGAACGAAAACCCTGTTCGGGCACGATTTTGGATTTAAAACCTCACACAAATTAGGACGAAATAACTGCTACATTTGAAATTTGTTTTTGGATTCATACTCTTAATCGTACTCTTAATCATAATCGTTTTGAGTAAGATTACGATTATGATTAAGATTATGAAATAGGGAAGTTATTTCGTTCAGGCACTATATAACAGAGATCGAGGAATCTGGCAACTGCGGATTTAAGGAACCGGAGGCTTTTTTCAAGCATATAGGTCCACAATCTTTGTTATGATGTCGGTTGTTGAAAATCCGGTCACAAAGGGAATCCGTTTGACTTCTCCTCCTCTCTTCTTTACCACGTCGGCCCCTATGATCTCGTCTTCGGCCCAGTCCCCGCCTTTAACAAGGATGTCCGGCAAGAGGTCGCTTATCACCCTAAGAGGATTGTCCTCGTCAAAGATCAATACCAGATCTACACATTCAAGGGCGGCGACCAGTTCCGCCCTTGAATGTTCTTCAAGAATCGGTCTCTTAGGCCCCTTTATGATGCGCATAGAGTCATCGCTGTTGACGGCAACCACCAGGAAGTCCCCCAATTCTTTAGCAGAACAAAGATAACGGGTATGACCGGGGTGGAGTATGTCAAAGCAGCCGTTGGTAAACACGACCCGCTTTCCCAATCCTTTGATACGGTCGCATTCCTCTATTGCTGCCTCAAGGGTTTTTATCTTGTTTAGGTACGAATCCATTGCAACATCAATTCAGGATATCTCGTATTGAAACTGGAAATTGGAAACTGGAAATCCGAAGCCTTCTATGAAACTTCATGGGGTCAACGTTTTTTCATTGCTCAAGCCGACTGCCCCGATCGCGCTTCAGCGGGACTGCGCTGACACGTGAAACCTGATGCCGCCGCCAATCTGAGTTCCAGGTTGCAGGTGGCAAGTTCCAAATTGCGGGTTACGAGTTGTCGCCACTGCCTGCTCTTCAATCATCAATCGACAATCATCAATTATCAATCCAAAGGTTTCGGGTTGTGCAGATGCTTATCTGCCCGCCCTTGCTAAGCTTACGCAGAAAACCTTTCCGGAACCTCCCTTTTTGAGTATCCGGGCGCATTCGTTCATGGTATTCCCCGTCGTGACCACGTCATCCACTAAGAGGATGGTTTTTCCTTTTACGAGCTCCCTGTTTTTTAGCTGAAAGGCCCCCCGGACATTTCGTTGTCTCTCTTTCTTTGCGAGCCTTGTCTGCGGCAAGGTGTATCTTACCCTTTTCAAAGACAAAAAGTCCAGGTCGGACTTCAAACCCTTTGCCACATGCCTTGCCAACAGGAGGCTCTGGTTGAAGCCCCGCTCCCGTATTCTTCTTGGATGAAGCGGAACAGGCATTGTTAGATAAGCCCCTGACTCTCCGAAGCGGCTTTCCGAAAACTGGGCGAGGAGTGGGCCTAAAGAACCGGCCAAAAAGCTCTTTGTCCCATATTTGAGCCGGTGGATGGCCTTCAAAACCGGTCCTTCGTAACGGTAAGGAGCGTGAGCGGAGTCATAGAAAGGTCTTTTTCTCAGGCAATCTTCGCAAGGATGGTCTTCTTTTATCTCAGAAGGGAAGGGCGAACCGCATATGGGGCATAAGGGCGAGGTAATATGACGGAAATCGGCAATGCAGGTCGGGCAAAATGAAAGCGAATTGTCTCCTTTGATTAGAGGGCCTTTCCACAGAAACTGCTTGCAGATGGCGCATCTCGGGGGATAGATAATATCGGCCAATTCTCTTATCAGGTTCATTTTTCTGCGGTTTTGGATTGCCTTACAAACTCTTCAAACGAACATTCTCGGTTAATGCCCCGGCAGGCCCACTTTGCCATCTCATAGGTTTCCTCGTCTTTTACGTTTGCTTTGTAGTAGGGCCAAAGGGAGCAGCGCGCCGGCTTGACCGGATGGATTGCGCACCCCTTCCCTCTTTGGTAAAATATGCAGAAATTGTCCTCCCCGGTTTTAACATAGATACGCCCGTTCCTCTCTTCACAAAACCGGGAGAGAAAATCGTCAGCGCTGATTTCCAGAAAGACGGCAATTCTTTTCTGTTCTTCTTTGTTCATAAAAATGCCGCCTTCTCCAAAGCAGCAATCCCCGCACATTTTACATTCGAATGCTTTCACAGGAAGTGCCTAAAATGCCTAAAGTGAGCTAAAGTGCCTAAAGTTTACCCCGTGAAATGCGAAGAGCGTATTTAACTGGGGTGGTTAAAGTGAGTCCCGCCTCAGTCGGGGATGACTAAAGTGGGTGGCGATGTAACGGGCGGTGCGGTTTCAAACCCGCAACCCGCAAAAAGACAGAAGTCAGACGTCAGAGGTCAGAAGTCAGTAATTGAGGCGTAAGGCCCAAGACGCAACCCTTGGCCCTTCAATCAACAATCAACAATCGACAATCATCAATCCAAAGCCCCGCAACCCGGAACAATTCAACTTATCAATTTATCCAAGTCCCAGTCAACTAAGAGGCGCAGTCTCCTGTTAGCCCCTTTTTTTCTGTAGATAATATGGCCGTTCTTGAGTCCGTACAGGAACAGATCCTTAGTGGTTGCAACATCATGGCGGCAGTATTCGGCCAGCTTTTTCATTTCTCCCTGCCTGAACCATTCCACGGCCTGGAGCCCATCGGCGGTTTTTCCCTTCTTCAAGGTTTCTTTGGCTAAGTGATCGAGCCCGAGCCTGAAACCGAGCCGTCTATAAATATCTTCCAAGATGTCAAAGGTGGGCAGGGCCTTCAGCGCTCTTTCTGTATAGGCGCCTAAGACCTTGTAGTCAAATTTTTTGATATTAAAACCGATGATCAGATCAGCCTTTGCCAAATGATCAATAAGGTCGCCAATCCTCTCTTCTTCAAATATCAGAAACCGGTTTTCAAGACTGTCAAATATGACGGCTACTGAGATCCTCATCAGATGGGCGTTTTGCCAGCCCCCTACATCCTGGGCGGTCTTTTGTGTCTCAAGGTCAAGGTAAATGATCCGGGGTCCTCGGGTTTTTTCCTGACCCGGCTCTTCTTGCTCGGAGAAGGGCGCAGGCCCTGTCGCAACCTTTTCATCTGACATTTCACTCAAGGGGATATGTCCTAACAGCGCTTCGAGGATCAGCCTGGCCGCCCCTTTGTCTAAGGGCTTATTGCCCGAGCCGCATTTGGGTGAATGAATGCATGAGGGACATCCCACCTCACATTCACACCCTTTCACAATCTCCCACGTCTTTTCAAGGAGTTCTAAGACAGCATCAAAGCCCCTCTGTGCCAGACCCACTCCCCCAGGATAGGCGTCGTAAATGAAAATTGCGCTCTTCCCTACCTGAGGATGGTGCGGATAACATATCCCCCCGATGTCATTCCTGTCACAGAGGGCAAAGAGGGGGAAGATCCCGATTGCGGCATGCTCTATGGCATGAATCCCCCCCATAAAATGAAATCCTTTTTCCTCCACAAAACGCTTTATGGCCGGCTCTATTTCAATCCAGAACCCGATGGTCTCAAAGATCTGTGGGGGGAGGTCCAAATCGAAGACCCCTATCAGGCCCTGACCCGGCAATGTCCTCTTTTCATACCCGGTAATTATTTCGGTGACCTTTAATTTCCCCTCCCGCACAAGGAACTGCCCCTTAGGCATGCTGCGATGGACCTTAATGATCTCGGTCTCTTTTTCGCTGCGGGTCCGCGTAAAATATTTGAGTTTAGAGCGGTGGACTACGATATCCTTTTTGTCGAGTATCAACCGGTCAACTTCGTATTGGCGGGCCCGGTGAAGATAGATCGCTCCCGGATGACATTCCTTAAATGCCCTGATTCCGTCAACGGTTCCGATGGCCTGTCCGGTCTCTTTTTCAAAGATCGTGTATGTCTCTCCGGCAGAACGGATATTGACCGAGAGTTGCGGGTTCCGCTTTGATGAAAACCAAGCTGGTTCCCCCTCTGCGGTCCTGTTTAATAACCCCTCTTTTTCCAGCTTTTCGAGGTGCGAGGCAAGGTCGCTGCCCCAGAATTTCTCATCTTTAAGCGTGACAGGGATCTCTGCTGCTGCACAGGGGAGATGGGCCTCAACAACATAGGGATTATTAGGGTCCAGGACAGCAGCCTCAAAGGGTCTTTCAAAGAGATCTGCCGGATTTTTCATGAAGTACTGATCCAATGCATCCGGTTTTCCGACCAAGATCACCATCGATTCTCTGCCGGAGCGACCAACCCGCCCCCCCCTCTGCCAGGTATTTATGATGGTGCCTGGGTAGCCTACCAAGAGGCAGATATCAAGATATCCGATGTCGATCCCCATCTCTAAGGCGCTGGTTGAAACGACCCCGAGGAGGTCTCCGTTGGCCAACCTTCTTTCAATGAGCCTCCTCTCCCCGGGCATAAAACCCGCGCGATAGGAACTGATTTTTTCCCTGAGCTCTGGTGATAGCTGGGAGACCCAGAGATGGATAAGTTCGGTGACCTTTCTTGCCTGGGTAAAGACAATGGTCCTGAAACCGTTGCGAATGCAATCAACAAAAAGCTTTGCTGAATAGAAATTGGGGCTCTCCTCCGGGTTGAGGAAAAGAAAATGCTGACCTGCCTTTGGGGTTCCGCTTGACCTGACCACTTCGAGCTTTTCCTCGACCAGTTTTTCACCAAAGCTTTGAGGGTTGCTGATTGTTGCTGACAGGAGGATAAATCTTGGAGATGAACCATAAAGATTGCACAGCCTCTTTAATCGCCGGATGACTTGATTGAGGTGTGATCCGAAAATGCCCCGATAGGTGTGGACTTCGTCCAACACAACAAAGGAGAGACCCTTAAAAAGTCCCTCCCAGTTGTGATGATGGGCCAGGATTCCACGGTGCAGCATATCCGGATTGGTGAAGAGAATCTGAGGGATATTTTCCCTGATCTTTTTTCGGCGGTAGGGCGTGGTATCTCCGTCGTAGATTTCAGCAGAGATTTTTGTGCTTTTGATCCCCTTCAGATAGAGGGAAAGATTTTTCAACTGGTCCTGTTCGAGGGCCTTGAGGGGAAAGATGTAGATCGCCTTGGATCTTTTATTCTTCAGGATCTCCTCGATGACCGTTATGTTATAGATCAGGCTTTTGCCGCTCGCCGTTTCTGTGGCCACAAGGAGGTTAGACCCATTCCTCAGATGTTCTATCGCCTCTGTCTGATGGCGGTAAAGCTCAGTAAAACCGAGCTGTTTCATGGTTTCGCGGATATCGTTATGAATGTCTAATTGAGGACCGTAGTTGGGCTTACGGGGAGGCAGGTGACGGTGGTATACAAAGGCATCGCGGAAATCTGGATGGGCCTTTAAGGTTTTGAGGTATTGAGAGAGTTTCACTATTTAGTGCCTGAACGAAATAGCTTCCCTATTTCCTAATCATAATCATAATCATAATCTTACTCAAAACGATTATGATTAAGATTATGATTAAGAGTATGGATCGAAAAGCAAATTTCAAATGTGGCAGTTATTTCGTCCTAATTTGTGTGAGTTTTTAGATCCAAAATCGTGCCTGAACAGGGTTTTCGTTCAGACACTATTTAGAAATTATTTAGGATCGTTATCGGTCTTTTTGCCGAATTTTTTCTCAAGGGCTTCTGAGATCTCTATCGGGTCTGCCTTTGGACTGGATGCTTCCCTCTGGCGGACCTCTTCATGGACACCTTTTAATATATCGCTCATAAAGGTGTCGTTTTCATCGCTCCAGGCGCTCCAGCCGTCGATTCCAATATATTCATTATAGGAAGTCTCGTAATAAGGATCGTAGATCCGGACCCCTCTCTTGTTGTCATATTCATAACGCACAAATTCCCCGTCAAAACGCTCAAAATCTTCGTCCTTCAGCCCCAGCTTTTTCAATAGTTCCTTATGTTCGTCTTTCACTACCATCTCTACAGACCTCGTTAAATGGTTGAGTAGTTGAGTGGTTGAGTCCCGCCGGGATTTCCGCTTCGCTACAACAATCAACAATCAACAATCAACAATCATCAATCGTCAAGTTCCAGGTTCATCTTTGTGGACTCCAGTCTGTTCTGGTCCTTCTCCCATTTAAGGAGCAGTTTATCCAATTTCTCGCGGATATCCTTGTATTCGGTAAGGAGGGGCACGCTTATCTCTTTATCCCCGAAAATATCAGGATC
>JAUWPC010000328.1 GCA_030611815.1 Desulfobacteraceae bacterium | reverse complement strand
GGGAAAACAGTCACGAAGCGCTGTCCTCAAATGCTCCTTCATATCTGGCGTTATCTCTTCCTCTGCCGCTTTTTTAGACAGCTCGATCGATTTTCGTAACGAATCAACACATTCTCTGCACTCAGGGCAGTGGCGGAGGTGGTTTTCGATCTCGCGGCAAATATCATCATTTAATTCACCGTCCAAATATTCCGATATCCTTTCAAAATCTTTTTTACACTCCTCATTCATTGGGCTCTTCCTTCCATATATTGTTTTGATATTTCTTCCCTCATGAAGAGGCGTGCCCTGTGCAGCCTTGTTTTAACCGATTGCGTTGATATCTCGAGAATTTCGGCTGTTTCTTTTGTGTTGAATCCCTCGATCTCCCTGAGGTTAAATACCAGCCTGTACTTGTGGGGAAGTGTCTGAATAGCCACATCAATGATTTTTTTCAATTCAGCCCGCATGACATTATCAGATGGATCATCAGACCAGTCCGGAATTTCATATTTGCCATCAGATCCATCCTCATGAATAAACGAATCAAGGGATATTTCATGATCCGGTTCGCATTTCTTCTTCCGCCGCTTTCTCATACAGGCCCTGGCCGCGATCTTAAAGAGCCAGTTCTTCAATTTGGTCTCTTCACGGAAGTCTTTAAGATATCGGAAGGCATTCAAGAAGGTCTCCTGTGCGATATCCTCTGCATCCTGGAGATGGCCGCACATCTTCAGGCCAAAGGTAAATATCCGGTCCTCATACCGCCCCACAATCTTTTCCATGGCATCCATGGAGCCCGCCTTAAACTCGGCGATCAAATGATGGTCGGTCGGATTGGAAGTTGTGCTGGTCATTTTAAGTCCTTGATTCAGATCTTCTTATTTATATATTGATGGTCTCGCAAAAAGTCAAAAATCTCAGGATTCAGAGGAACCCTCGTAAAGCTAACTACTTACAATAATTCCTAAATCCCTAAATCCCTAAATTCGCAATTGCCCGTAAAAAGGACTTTTTACGGGCGTATTATATATTGAATCATACAATATCCAAACAGTATGTCAACTTTTTGCGACCTGTGCGGTTAGGTCCGTGGGGGGCGTTTTTCAAAGGTCTCAATACGGGGAGATGGCTATTTCCACTTTGACTTGATCAATTTCAGCGCCGGTTCCGATGAAATAATATAATAGACGCTGCTCTCGCCTGACTCGATGCTGTCTCCTACTATCTTCATGCTGCTGTTAAGCTTTACCGTGGCCAGGATATTGAGCTGCCCGTCAGTTTGTTTAGCCTTTTCATACTGCTCTCTTGTAAGCTTGCCTTTAGGGCTAAAGGCCCAGTATACGATCTTGTCGTGGGCCATAACCGTCGGGTCGCCAAAATCAAGGTATAAGGAGCCCACTAACGCTCGAACCTTCTTTATGGTGGTCGCTTCATATCGCTCGTAAAGAATAACAACCCTGTCCGTAGCCTTGTCCGCAACCACGTAGAGGTCACCGTCTTTAAATTTGAAGGTCCAGGGGTTTGCGGCTTCCACGGGATGCTTTAGGGCAGTTGCCTTTTGCCCGTCTGTCAGCCCCCTTCCAAGGGTATAGCCTCCGCGAGATATATTCAGCGTCTCCACCTGGGCCAAGAGATCTGAGAGTTTATCAGAGGAACATGCAGATGAAAATGGCAAGAGGAGCAATATCAAAATTGCAATTTTTACAGACGTGAGATTCAATATAATAACCTACTGCACCGTCCAAAAAGTTCTTTCTTACATTTTCGCAAAACAAGTTGAGCGGATATTCGACTTATATAATCCACTCATATCTTTAAACACATGCTAATATATTGATAACATGTAACACTTGCTTAGATAATGCCGACAATATGGATTAACTGCAGCCTGCTAACATCTTTCTTCAACAATCGAGGTCACCGCCGAGTCCCGAATTACGAATTCTTACTTCTATTTTGTTTGGCGGTTTTCACACTTGACAAAATCAATGAAACGATCCTCAAGGTTCAATTCTTTGTTTTCCTTCGTCACTCGTCACTCCTTGATCCCGCTATAAGCGGGATTACTATTACACAGACAACTCAAATTGCCAATTTTGCAGAAAGAACTTTCAGGACACGGCACTACGGGTTGCAAAAAGCCGCCCCAATCATCCCTGGCTTGCGCGGGTTGATTGGGGCGGTGGGTTAAAAAGAATACGTCACAGACTACTGTTTGTAACGCAGCCTCTGTTCTTCTTCAATGAGTTTAATGGTTTCAGCGCTGCCCCCGGTGCGGACCCAAATGTTTTCGGGTCTGGCTAAGATCTCTGAAATTATTTTCCTGTATTTCTCTCCCTGTCCGGCCTGTTCTGCTAATTCCTGAACTTGAGGCAGAAACTTATGGTAGAAATTGTGGGCAATGTCATACATCCCGTGCCAATGTGTGTAGTCCGGCCCCTGCATGGCGGCGGCCATCCGGGCCCTTCGGCCTTCGTGATGCCACAGCTCAAACCAGGTAAAACCTAATTCGGTCTGAAATCCGCTCCCCTTCCAGATGCCGTCCTTCTTCAACATTCCCACGAGTTTTTTGCCCGGTATGGCAAACTTATCGTTATAAAGATTCACCAGGTCGTCGAACTGGCTATAAAAATCCCGAATCTGGTTAATCCCGTGACAAGACTTGCACATCTCCTGCATTACGGCGCGCCTCTCCTGCCAGGAGACCACTGACTTTATTGTCTTTTCGGCGATGACCTTTTTCAGCTTGTCTCCCTCCCTGACGTAGCTCTTAGCCATTTCCTTCTGCCCGGGTCGGGGCGGAATCTCACCCGTGATATCGGCTACGGTACCGTCCGTAAAGGTCACACGGTTAAGTTTGGACGAGACAGGCGCCCTGAGATTCCAGGATAGCCGATCTCCCACATTATGTGTATTGGGAGCTACCGAACCGTTCAACTTTACAAAAGAACCCATGTGGCACGTAGAGCAGGTCGGTGCCGTGAAGTAGTCATCTCCTAACACCCACTTTCCGTCTTTCATGATATTCATACTGGTCCTATCACCCATTTTCATGGCTGAATAGTACGCAATACCATGCTTGGATTCCTCAAAGATCTCCTTTTGAGGATGGTCAGGTCCCATATGACACTTCCCGCAGTTCTCAGGCTGTCTCGCGACGCTGGCCCTAAAGGAATGTTTGGAGTGGCATGCAATACAGACCCCTTTGGTGCCGTCCGGATTGATTCTTCCGATGCCTGTGTTGGGCCAGGTGTTGTAGTCCATCTGCGGGGCGTCCGTCTTGGAACGGAGCGGTTTGCCGTCCTTGTCCCGTTTCACGGCGACCACAGACCCGTGGCACTGCCAGCACCCGCTGGCCATATTGGCCTTGTTGTCCGGCATTCCACCCACGATCTCGGCAAGCATGTTGTCTAAGGATGCCATGATCTCACCGGCCGTGGCATGATGAGATATGGCCATCTGGGCAGTTTCCGGCTCGTGGCATTTCTGGCAGTCCTTGGGCGACAGTATGGCCTTGATAAAAGCCCCCTCATGCATGTAACCCATCTCGTCACCCTTGTCTGCCGCATGGCAGGTGAAGCAACCCACCTGGCCTTCCTTGGCCGCAGCATGGGGCGAAGTCTCCCACTGTAATACCAGCGATTTGTTCTCTTTTAAATGACACATAATGCACTTTTTGTTGATTTCCTGCAGCTTGGGATTCTTCACATCAAAGGACTCTTCCGTCAGGCCAAATGCGTTCCCCGTTA
>JAUWPC010000097.1 GCA_030611815.1 Desulfobacteraceae bacterium | reverse complement strand
GCACGGCCCACCAATGATTTCACGGGTTTAGGTCGTACGACTGAAGCCATTTTTCATTTTTGATGTCGTTTTGTCCATGAATAGTCCATGAAAATGGCGCGGCAAGTCTAATATTTTCGCTATTTCCTGTCTTCAAAGATCTCAGCCTGTCTTTCCGGTATAGACCAATACTTCCTTAACAGAACGTTCCTTTCTTCCTCAGTCACAAGTCGGTAGCCATTCTTCCGATAGAAGGAAATTCCCCATGAGGCATCTGCCCACGCTCCAATCAGAATGAGTTTCGGCGAATCCTTCAAAATTTAATGGCGTTTCAAACTTTTTCTTGTCAGGGAGGTTTATAAACCTTATAATAAAAAATTTTAGTCGCTTAGAAACTGAATTGAAAACTGCCACAATTTTTCTCTAAAGAAGGGTTTTGTAGGGCAGAAGATCTATTGGAGGCTAACCGAAAATGCCGAAAAAAAGAGTTTCAAAGACGATAGACGAAATCAACCGGAGGATAAAAAAAGGCAAGGTCGTCGTGGTTACGGCCGACGAAATGGTTGATATTGTCAAGAAGAAAGGCGCTGAAAAGGCGGCCCGTGAAATTGACGTGGTCACAACCGGGACTTTTTCTACCATGTGTTCATCCGGGGCCTTTATCAATTTCGGTCATACCAAGCCCGGCATCAAGGCATCCAGGGTGTGGATGAATGAGGTTCCCGCTTATGCCGGCGTAGCTGCTGTTGACGTCTATATCGGGGCCACTGAACCCACTGAAGACGATCCTTTAAACGGGGTGCATCCCGGACAATTCAAATATGGCGGCGGCCATGTTATCCAGGATTTAGTGGCGGGAAAGAAGGTAGAACTCAGGGCTACCGCCTATGGAACCGACTGCTATCCAAAACGGGACGTCAGAAAAAAAGTTGCGCTTAAAGATCTCCCTTATGCCATGTTGCTTAATCCCAGGAACGGCTATCAGAACTATAATTGTGCCATTAATCTGACCAACAAGACTATATATACATATATGGGCGTCCTTAAACCAAATGCCGGAAACGCAAACTATGCCACTTCAGGCCAGTTGAGTCCCCTCTTCAATGACCCTTATTATCGTACAATAGGCCTGGGCACGAGCATTTTTCTCGGAGGCGCGAAGGGTCATATCATAGGTCCCGGGACGCAGCACAATCCCAACGCCAAGAGGGATAAGAATGGTATTCCCCTGACCCCGGCGGGCACCATTATGGTCATGGGCGACCTGAAAGAGATGGATCCCAGGTGGGTAGTTGGTGTGAGCCTGCTTGGCTATGGCTGCTCTCTTGCTGTGGGCTTAGGGATCCCTATTCCGATCCTCAACGCGGAAATGGCACGGTTCACGGCTGTTTCTGATGAAGAAATCCACACCCAGATTATCGACTACGGGAACGACTATCCAAACGGCACCGCGACCAGTTTGGGCCAGGTAAGCTATGCGGAGTTAAAAAGTGGGGCAATCAATTTTAACGGTCATGAGATCCACTCCGTCCCCCTAACCTCCTATGTTAGATCCCTCGAGATTGCAAACATTCTGAAAGAGTGGATAGAAAAGGGCGAATTCCTTCTCACGCAACCGCAGGAGATGCTCCCCTCTGTCAAATAATGATAAAAACTTCAGACAGGATTACCCCGCGTTCCGCGGGGCAGGCATAGATTGACTTGATTTCAAAACAAAGAATCTTCTCTATCCTGTTATCCTGTCTAAAAATGCAATTCGTTTGGGAGAGAGGAGCCAGGCATTCCAAGAAAGCCTCTTAAAGCCTTAAGTATGCTCTCAATAAGTTCCCGACCGGGTTCTTTATTTTGAATCACCGTCACATTAGGCCCTAAAGGACCCCATTGTACGGCATTGTTTTTTTTGAAGAGCGCAACCGTGGGTGTGCCGAGCATGGCAGAAAGATGTGTGATACCGCTGTCGTGCCCCAAGCATATGGCCGCTTCACTGAGTGTCTTGAGGAGTCGTTCTTTGCCAGGACAAAAAAGCATTTTGATATCATTCGTTTGAAGCCTATCCTTAAAGTAGGAATGAAGCGATTCCTCTGCCGGCCCTAAAAGAAAAACAGGCTTGAGACTGCCGAGGTCGGTTTCACTGCAAAGTCTTTTGAAGAGATTTGACCAGAACTCGGGAGGGTGGTTCTTCTCTAAAGAGCCGGAGCCCGGGTGCAATACAATCTTGTTCCGCCTTCCGGATAAACCATATTTTTTGCGCAGGATGCCGCTTTGTATGGCCTCGATCGATCTAACAGGGTCAACGGGGAGCCCCGCTGATTTCAGGCATTCAGCCAAGTACCTGGCCACATGAACATTCTCCCCTTCGGGTGGAAGGGATCGGAAGAGATGGACAGTGGCATCGGGCAGAAAAGATCTCAGGTTACTGCGGATGACGCCATCTTGATCCCTGAAAAACGCCGCTGCAATTTCTGCTTTCGAGACAGGTAGACTCTCCCCATCCTGTCCATTTGTGAAAAGTCTGTGCCAGCCGGATCTCTCCATATCCATTGCACAATAGACCCAGGGCCGGATAAAATCGAGACCAGGCTCCCTGCCTACAAAGGTGATGGTTTCCCTATCCGAGAGGTCTATTAAGGCCGGCAACAACATGAGGGTATCCCCTAAGGCACCTGGCCTGATAATAAGGACGTTCAAGGGGCTCTCCTACCACGCTGGGGATGCAACAACTAAAACGACGCAATCTTCCTCACCGTTGTTCAAGAGCGCGTGACTGGAGCCCGTGGGAACCCAAACAGCATCCCCCGGCTTTACCTCCCTTGCCTCCTCATCCACTCTCATTTCGCCCGACCCGCTCAGAACGAAATAAATCTCTTCCATCGGGTCCACATGGGCCTCTATTTCCTTGCCCGGTTTCAGACTGGCAATGGCCAAAAAACCGATCTCCTTCAAGGTTCGGCGGTCTAAAATCATCTGAGCGATGGCCCCGCCATGGGCGAGGTATGTAGTATCCATCACTTCCTTGTCATTTACATTTCGTACGATCATGGTTATGGCTCCTTAAGGTGAAAATTGGAATTCGTAACTTGACTTTTTAGCCCCGTTCAGTAAGAATTTCACAACTGACTTTGGCTTATAATCTAAACTATGGAGGATTCCAAATGGAAAAGGGCAAGCTGGATCCCCATCTGAGGCTTATACAACAAGCCCCCATGAAAGGAAAGACTGTCCTGTTAAGGGTGGATCATAATGTGGTTAAAAACGGTCAAATCAAAGACCCTTACCGTATCGATGCTACCATTGGCACCCTTTATGCCATCGCCGCAGGAGGGGGAAGACCGATCCTGATGACCCATGTCGGGAGACCCAAAGATAAAAAAACCGGCAACATAGCATGCAGAGAGGGGGAATCTGTCGAACCCATCGTCAAGTACCTGGAACAGAAGCTTCCTGTTAAAATTCATATCCAGGAGTTCCCAATAGATCTTGACAGGGGTATTACCCATATCGACAAATCGATAGGACCGGCCATCGAAGATCTGAAAGAGGGGAAGATCGGGATGATTTATCTCCCCAATTCACGCTGGTTTCAGGGTGAGCAGTCAAAAGGCCCGGAGAGGGAAATCTTAGCAGAGGAGCTTTCATCCATTGCAGACCTTTATGTTAATGATGCATTCGGTTCGTGGCGTGCCCATGCGTCGACCTATGATATTGCAACTAAGCTACCCTCCTTTGCGGGCATTCTGCTCCAGAAGGAGCTGATGAATCTTCACAGGGTGCTTGAACCTGAAAGGCCATTTGTGGCGATAGTTGCCGGGGCCAAATACGATACGAAGATCGGTCCCCTCAAGGCCCTTTATAAGAGGGTGGACCATCTTATTCTTGGAGGACTGATGTATAACACCTTTCTTTCTGCCAAATATGGGGTGGATATTGCCGGTGTGTCAGATGAAGACAGGGCCCTTGTAATGGAACTTATTGAATTAGACAGAGAGGAAAACAAGATCCTGGAAATGCCATATCTCGTGGAATCGGAGAGCACAGAGGAGAGGATTGAAGGGCAATATCGATCCATCCGAGTCGATAACCTGAAACAGAGCGAGGCTATCAAATACATCCTCGATATAGACCCTAAATCTTTTCAGGACAAAAGGGTTGTGGATGTAATCACTACTGCTAAGACGATTTTTGTGAATGCCGTCATGGGGCTTATGCCCCTCTTTTTTGATGGCTCCAAGGCCCTGTACCGATTGATTGCCGATAATGGCTCTGCCTCCAAGCTCTTTGCCGGTGGAGACACGCTGCAGGAACTCAGAAATCTCTGTCCCGGGATCTACATGGCCGGTCTGGATGACCCCCGCGCCTATTACTTTACCGGCGGAGGAAGCGTCCTTGCGGCAATCGAACAGGGGACCCCCTATCACCTGAAGCCGGTTGAGATGCTGATGGATTACCGGAGAAGTGCCTAAAGTTGATGTTTGTTTTTCATTCGATGTTCGATGTTGGACGTTCATCTTTTTCCACTGGCTTTCAGGGTATTCTAAAAAGGTTTTTGTGCTTTTTGCACAGGATTTAATTGGTACTGTCTAACGTCTTGAGCCATTCCAGTAATCATGTGCGAAATGCGCAAAAGGCATCTGCCATTCGCCTACAGAAGATTCCGACAGCGAGGTCTAAACATGACGATTACACCCATTTTTGACCCTAAAAAAGAGGGCAGGCCCATGCGAGTAGCCGCCTTTATGTCAGGTTCCGGCACAAATATCATGAGGCTTTTGGAGCACGAAAAAAGGTTGAAGGCCCGGGAAGGGAGGTCGCCCTTTGAAACTATCTTTATATTCAGCGACCGCTCGGACGGCCAATCTGCTGGAGAAAGGATCGCATTGGAAAACGGTCTTTCCTATTTCAGCTATGACATCAGGGCCTTCCATTCCAGAAGATCCATTAAGAGGAGTGTAAGTACCCCTGAGGGGATGGCCGCCAGGAGAGAGTATGACCGGACGGCCAAGAGGCTGGTAGAGGCCTTTGAGATCGATCTGATTGCCTTAGGCGGGTATATGAGCTATATTACGTTAAACAGGTGCGTAAACGTTCACCCTGCGGATCTTTCCATATCTCTCCCTGACGGCCTGAGAAAATTTGTTGGCGACCATGCGGTTGAAGATGCCATTTATGCCGGGGAAAAGGTGTTGCGGTCCTCCACGCTCTGGACAGATGAAGGCGTTGACTCGGGCCCTTTATTAATGGTATCAAGCCCTATCCCGGTAACACTCCCTGAATCGCTGGAAACGCTAATCAAAAACAGAGAAAGATTTGCAATGGTGGCGGGCGAGCATCAGGAACGCCTGAAAGAGGCAGGGGACTGGAAGATCTTTCCCCGGACCATAGAAATGATAGCAAGGGGCCGGTTCGCCCTTGATGATAAAGACCGGGTGTACGTGGACGGCAGCCCCATGCCAAACGGCTATAAAGAACAAGAGCAACCCTGAACCGGTTTTTTTCTTAATCATAATCATAATCTTACTCATAATCGAACACCTCCCAAACTGACTGAAAAAGAGTATGATTATGATTAAGATTATGAGCTTTTGAACGTACTGTCGGGAGCCTTTATACCCATAACCATCTAACAAATAAGGAGATCTTGCCATGTCAGAATTGATCCCCTGGATGGATAAAGAGATAAATAAAATGCGAAGGGAAATGGAACGTCTCTTTAACCGGTGTTGGGCCGACATAGGGGCAGAACTGTTCATGGAAGATGTGTCAGGGGGTATTTCATTAGAGACGCTCCTGACAGAAGACACCTTTATGATTAGGGCGGTACTCCCGGGGATTGACCCCAAGAGCCTGGATATCTCAGTAACCGACGACAAACTGATCATCAAAGGGAGCAAAAGGGAGGAGTCTGTTAAAGGAAGCGGGTATTATCAAAGGATTGAGAGAAAACTCAGTTCTTTTTCCCGCACCATCCCCCTCCCCTTCCATGCGAGAATAAGGGAAATCAAGGCTACCCTCAATAAGGGAATATTAAACATCGTGGTGCCTAAATGGAAGCCTCAAAAGGTACGCTATATAAAGATTGAGACGATTTGAAACTGGAAATTGGATCCCGCGATGCGCGGGATTGAAATTTGAAACCTGGAATCGTGGAAGACTTTGAGATCGCTTACTCCTCAAGCTGATATGCCTCTTTGCCTTCGATTTAACAGGGGCTTGAACCCTGCACCGATGGCTTTTCACAGGGCCTTCGAGTTTCCCCGGTACAGTCGGGATCTTCGACAAGTTTCAAGTTTCAAATTTTATCACAAACAAGGAGATCAATAATGCCCAAGAAAAGCTCTTATCCGGAAGTTCCTCTTGAAAATCTCAGATGGAGACTTGACCCTGCCACCCTCCCTTTTAAAACCACAGACGATCTCAACCCTTTGAAAGAGATCATTGGACAGAAAAGAGCGGTTGAAGCGTTTAAATTCGGGATGGGCATTGACAGACAGGGATACAATGTCTTTGTCACCGGGAGGGCAGGAACCGGCAGGATGTCCACGGTCAGAAAACTGCTCCAAGAGATATCAAAAAAGGATAAGGTCCCTGACGATCTCTGCTATGTGAACAACTTTAAGAACCCCGAAGCCCCCATCCTTCTCCGCCTCAAGGGAGGGACCGGGCTTTCCTTCAAAAAGGCTATCAACAGCTTTGTGGCAGCATTAAAAAAGCAGATCCCGCAGCTCTTCGAAAGCCAGGAATACGTGAGCATAAAAAAGGAGATTATGGAGGCCTATGAACAAAAGGGAAAAGGCTTTTTTAAAAATCTCGACGCGAAGGTAAAAGAGGAAGGTTTTGCCCTTGTGGATATTCAGGTGGGACAGATCAAGAGACCTGAGGTAATGCCTTTGGTTGATGAGAAACCCACACACATCGACCAGATTGAGGCGATGGTTGAAAAGGGGAGATTCCCTAAAGATGAATTTGAGGCAATGAAGGAGAAGTATGACGGTTTGCGGGGTCAGGTCGAACAGATCTTCCTTGAACTCAGAGACCTTCAGAAAGAGATCCAGGAAAAGGTAGAGGAGATGGACCAGGTCATGTTCATGAAAAATGCATCAGACCTGGCAGCTCCCGTCATTAAAAAATACAAAGCCAAGGCGATAAAAAAATATGTAGAAAACATGCTGGAAGAGATGGCCAATAATCTCCAGATTTTCATGCCCCAACCACAGGCCCAGATACCGGGGATGCCTGTTATGGCGCCAGAAGGTGATCGCTTTCAGCCCTACAAAGTCAATCTCTTAGTGGATAACAGCGAGCAGAAAGGACCGCCGGTCATCATAGAGAGCTACCCTAACTATAGAAATGTCTTTGGGAGCATCGAGAAGATCGTTGACAGGTCAGGAGTGTGGCGCACCGATTTCAGCAAGATCAAGGCAGGATCCCTCATAAAGGCCATGGGAGGTTATCTGGTGATCAACCTCTTGGACGCCGTTTTAGAGCCTGGCGTGTGGCAGGCGCTTAAGAGAGCGCTGAAAAGCGAAAAACTTGAGATTCAGACCTACGATCCCTTCTACCTGTTCACCACCAGCGGCCTGAAACCGGAACCGATCGATATTGATCTCAAGGTTGTGGTTATTTCCGATGCCTATCTGTACCACCTCCTCCTGAACTTTGACGAAGACGTCAAAAAGATATTCAAGGTCAGGGCTGATTTTGATACTGCAATGGATAAGGATGAAGATTCTATCCAGCAAATCTCGAGCTTCATTAAGATGAAAACCGAGCAAGAGAGTCTTAAGCCTTTTGACAGGACTGGAGTAGCGGCCCTGGTGGAACAGGCAGTCCGCATGTCAGGCAGGCAGGAGAAGATCTCCACCAGTTTCCCGGAAATTACCGATTATATCCGAGAGGCCGATTTCTTTGCGGGACAGGAAAACAAAGCGCTGGTGGAAGAGGCCCATGTGGAAGAGGCCATAGAGGCCAGGAAATTCAGGTCAAGCATGGTGGAAGACCATATCCAGGAGATGATCGACCGGGGAACCCTGATGATCGATGTGGAGGGAGAAGTGGTGGGCCAAATCAACGGGCTGGCCGTCTACTCTATGGGAGACTACATGTTCGGCAAACCTTCCCGCATCACCGCTTCTACCTCCATGGGCCGCGCAGGGATCATCAATATTGACCGGGAAGCGGATATGTCGGGTAACACCCATAACAAGGGTGTACTGATCTTAGGCGGATATCTCAGAAAAAAATATGCCCAGGACAAGCCGATGACCATAAGCGCCAGCATCGCCTTTGAGCAATCCTACGGCGGTGTGGACGGTGATAGCGCCTCTTCCACGGAAATCTATGCACTCCTTTCAAGCTTAACCGAAGTCCCTGTTAAGCAGTATATAGGAGTCACAGGTTCGGTCAACCAGAACGGAGAGGTCCAGGCCATAGGGGGCGTCAATGAAAAGATAGAGGGGTTCTTTGATTGTTGCAGTAAAATGGGAGCTGCAAATAACCAGGGTGTTATGATCCCCCAGAGCAATGTCAAAGACCTGATGCTTCGCAAGGACGTGGTCGAGGCTGTAAAAAAGGACCGGTTCCATGTATATCCCGTCAAAACCATTGATGAGGGGATTGAGATCCTGACCGGGAAGAAGGCGGGGGAAAGGAATGCGAAAGGCACATATCCTAAGGGGAGCATTAACTACTTAGTCGACCAGAAGCTGAAGGAGTTGGCCGAAGGGCTGAAGAATTTCGGTAATAACGAGAAGGAGGAGAAAAAAAAGAAAAGGACTAAGGCCAAGAAAAAAAAGAGCCAATGATCCTGAAACAGACATCCCTTTCAAGCCCCATTGAGGATAAGATTGCCTGGGCCCAGCACTGTTATAAAGAGTTTGGAGACGATCTCCTCAAAGAAAAGAAGCTCGTTGATCTCTTGGCACATCTGAAGGCCGCCGTTGTTGCCTCCCGCAGAGAGATGGCCCTGACAGGGATCGAGGAGATATGCAGGCGATGTGACCGGGAGGAGGGTGGCTCCTGCTGCGGGGCCGGGCTTGAAAACAGGTACGACGGCTGGCTCCTCCTCATCAATCTTCTCTTGGGCGTCAAACTCCCCAAAACAAGGCAGCAGACCGACAGTTGTTTCCTTTCAGGAAAAAGCGGATGCCTCCTTATGGCCCGCCATGTAATCTGCATCAATTATCTCTGCAAAAAAATAACCAATCTATTCGAGCCCCGCACAATAATGAAAATGAGGGAAAAGGAGAGTGAAGAGGTGAACACCCTTTTTATGCTCCATGAAAGGATTAAGACGGTTTTGAGGAAATGGACCAACGCCTAAAGAAAAGCCTCGCTAAGGTTGCCGAGTTCTATGACCAGAGAAAAGTGGGTGCTGTGGGTCCGTTGGGATTCAGGAGATCTACTGACCTGATGACATTACTTGCCTGTGCAGATCGTCTGATTGGTGAAGAGATAATAAAACCAGATGAGACCGCCTTTCTGGACTTAGGGTGTGCTGATGGGAGGGTAAATCTTTTTTTCAGTTATCTTGTTAGGCTCTCGGTCGGCATAGAGCTTGACGAATGGACCCTCGAAGAGTACGACCCTTTGCGGGGCGAACTTGAAAACACTCTCGAAAAGGAGGGCCTTCTATCTCCTCCCGCAAACATCTTTTTGTTCCACGGAGATTCCACTGACAAAACCCTTCTTGCCTCGATTGAGCCCAAGGCAGGCATAGGCATTGAGTCCTTTGACCTCTTTTACACCTATCTTGTGATGCATGAGGAGTTCGCTGAGATGTTGGCAGAAAGGGCTAAGAGGGGCTGCATATTTATGGTATACGGTCTAAACAGGATCCTGCCGAGATATCCCGGGTTTCGCCTGCTAAAGGATCTGAGCCCCATGGAAGGGATTTTAGCGCTTTATCAGAAGGAGTAGTCCTCTTCAACGAAAATCTGAACCGTTCTACGAGCAAGTTTAACTGAAGAAAGGGAAAGAATGCGTGGAAAAGATTATGAATTATGAAACCATAGAGTACGAAATAGTAGAAGATGGCATCGGGGTCCTATCCCTCAACCGTCCTCGCAGGTATAACTCGGTCAATGAAGAAATGGCGGAAGAGTTAGAGTCGTTCTGGAGAGATCGGCTCTACGATCTTGATACGCACGTCATCATCCTGAGAGGAAACGGGAAGAGGAACTTCTGCGCCGGGCTGGATATGAAAGCAGCCATGAAGACGATGCCTGAGATGGATGCGGATATGTTTTACAGGTTTCAGGCCCGGTTGGCGCATCTTAACTTGGCAATGCGTCAGGCGCCCCAGCCTATCATCTGCGCTGTCCATGGCGCAGCGGTGGGTTTGGGTTTCAGCTTTGCCCTTGCATCTGACGTGAGGGTCATTACCCCTGACTCACGTTTCTCGGCTGCCTACATTAATATCGGACTGGGCGGGGCCGATATGGCGTGCAGCTATTTTCTGCCCCGTCTTATTGGAGCGGGAAGGGCATACGAATTCATGCTCACAGGGAATTTCATGTCGGCCGAGGAAGCAATCTCTTTAGGTCTTGCCAGCCGGTTAGTAGAACAAGATCAGCTTATGGAGACAGCACTGGAATTGGCTCGAACAATGAACAGCAAGAATCCGATGGGCCTCCGCTTGACCAAAGAAGCGATCAATATGAATATCGATGCAGGGGGCTTGGAGCAGGCCCTGAATATGGAGAACAGAAACCAAACCCTTTTGGTCCTGCGTGAAAAACTTGGAGAAAAGGGTAAGGCAAGCAGATATTTTT
>JAUWPC010000337.1 GCA_030611815.1 Desulfobacteraceae bacterium | reverse complement strand
TTTTTTAATCCCCTGAACCCAAAAACTTCTTCAACTGTTTTTCGTAGTAGCTCCTGTTCTCGGTTGTGGTGGCGATCGCCTCTTCAATGGTCTTGATCGCCTCCTGCACAAGCCCCTTTGCAAAGCAGGCCTCGGCCAATGTATCGAGAAACCCCGGGGACCTATCCAATGCCACCGCCCTCCTGGCAAGATAAACCGCCCGGTCAGGGTCCCTCAACCTCTCATCGGGAGTAGTAACCAGGAGCCAGGCCAGGTTATTCAGCGCAACGGCCCGCTTGGGATCAAGGCCGATAATTCGCTCATAGATATCAATCGTCTCCCGGTCTTTCCCCATCCACTGGTAAACCATTGCCAAGTGCTGGTATAGATCAAGGTTATCTGGCTCTTTCAGGATCTGCTGGTTAAGGGCCCTTTCTATTATCATGTAACTCATCTGTTCCTTCACAGGACCGAAATTAAGGAGATAGCCTAAGGAGCAGATACAAATAAGATAAACCAGAAATGATTTTAAAACAAAGCGATTATGCCTCTTTATCAGTCCGGGTTCCCGGTACGCCTTTAGGAGATAATCGACCCTCTGTTTGATGCTGAAATGGTGCCAGTTAGGAATCTCCCTGCTCTTCCCACTCAGGAAGGCAATCTTTTCCAATGAGCTGACAGTAAGCATTGGGGTTCCCATGGCTACAGCAGAATAGAGATCGGCCTGGCGTTCAAAATTGCGCATGAAAAAGCCCATGACATACCTGAAATATACCAACAGGGTTATCAGCATCGGAGCTGACATAATCAGGTATAAAAGACTTATGGACCGGGAGTCATTGCCCGAAACCAGGTCGATAATATCGGGGTGCAGGAAAGCTAAGGAAACAAATAGATCGCTCAGCCCAAAAGAAAGGACCATGAAGCCGACAAAAAAGAGGATATAAAAGAGGAGATGCCGGTACTTAGCGTGCCCTATTTCATGGGCAAGCACCGCTTTGAGTTCGTCCAAGGAAAGGGTTTCTAAAAGGGAATCGGTAACAAGGATATATCGATAACGGGGAACAATCCCCATTATGCCTGCTGTCATTATCCGTCCTTCGAAAATCGGCCATGTGAGGAGGGTCCGGTACTTGAATCTCATCTCCTTGAGGAAGAGATCTAATTGCTGCCCCTTTTCTGATGAGACGAGCGGCTTACACTCCCACCAGAACTGGACAAATTTGGGCATAATGACCATTAGTAGAGTGATAGAAATAGCGAAAAAGAGGATCTGCCCGTAGATGCTGTTCAGGAAGGAGTCGGGGCCGACCCATGGACTCAGGGCAAGGAGATCATATACAAGGGAAAGGGCTAACCACGGAAACAGGATGGGAAGATTGAATCTGAAGTTAGACCGGATAAACGATCGTCTTGTGATGGCCACCCGGAAAATGGTCTTGTAAACGGGATAGCCAAGATACCAGATCGTACCCAGATAAAAGAAAAAGAGGGCGAGGGCAAGGACCCCTTGCAGTACGGAAAAACTCCCGAAACCCGGGATCAGATTAAGCCACTGTTTCAGGTTAAAGAAATATACTGCAAAGGCGAACAGGATTATGGCTAAGACAGAAAGCCTTACATTCATCCGCTGGTACTGGTCGGTCAGGACTCCGTCATCCCCGCCTCTCTCCCCGAGTCGTTTCAGCAGGGAACCAAAGACCCTGGCGCTGTAGATGGCAAAAAGCGCCCAGCTCAAAAAAAGCGGGATAAGGGTAGAGAATAAAAAATCCTCTGGCGGAGAGTCAGGATAGCTGATGTTGAATATGAGGAGAACTACAATGAAGTAGATGATGTTGTTGAACATGATTTGTATTCACGGATTATTGGAGTATTGGAAAAACCAAGTACCCATAAGAAGATAAACGCGGATATAAGCATTGCGAAGTCAGCCGGAAATGATGAGAATGGAAGTAATTCTCCTGTAATGTGCGCTCTCCAACCCATCACTCCATTACTCCTGCTCTGTTCCAAACCCGGACAATCAAAGGCCCTTTGAAGATGCACGTGAACAGTTACTGTTTCAGTTATGATCTTCTTCCTTGAGAAACTCTAAGCTGCCGTTTCCAGGCGGGATAGCGGGGTCGGCCTGAAGATTGATTCCCACCCCGTAACGAGACTCTAACTCGGCCAGATCCCTTCTCTTCTTGTTCTGGATATAGGTCGCCACATCCATTGAGAGCGACCCTTGGACATGGGAGACCCCCTTTCTCGATACACCCATTCTGATCTGACGCAAAAACGATAGAGACGCAGCTTCCACGGATGGCACAATTCCGCGGCCCTGGCAGAAATTACATTTTTGATAGGTCATTGACTCCTTTGAAGGGCTCAGTCTCTGGCGCGAAAGTTCGAGAAGCCCGAATCTGGAGATGTTGGACATGCTTATCTTGGCCCGGTCATCTTTTGTCGCTTCCCGCACCATTTTCTCCACTTCCCTGTTGTGCTTTTTGTCTCTCATATCAATAAAATCAATAACCACAAGCCCGCCCATATCCCTCAGGCGAAGCTGTCTCGCAATCTCCTGAGCGGCCTCGATATTGGTCTTAAACGCCGTGGTTTCTATATTCTTCCCGATCCTTCCGCGCCCGGAGTTTACATCTATGGCGATCAACGCCTCTGTCGGATCTATCACAATAGAACCACCGGATTTCAAAGGGACTCTGCTCTGATAAACAGACTCGATCTGTTTCTCTATTTCGTACTGGGCAAAAATGGGCCGTTTCTCCTTGTAGAGTTTGACCCTCCTCTGATGCCTCGGAGAAATGATCTTCATATATCGCTTTACTTTGGCAAAGGTTTCTTTGTCATCCACGAGCACTTCAGAGATCTCACTGTTAAAATAATCTCTCAAGGTCCTCAAACAGACATCCTGCTCCTTGTGGATCATGGAAAGCGGTGAGGCGTTTTTCACGTTTTTCTTGATATTTTTCCACATCCTCAAGAGACGGTTGAGGTCCCTGGAGAGTTCATTCTTGTTCTGTTTCAGGGCAGCGGTTCTGACAATGTATCCCACACCTTCAGGGAGCTTAAGCTTCCCCATGATGGCTTTCAGCCTGAGCCGCTCATCTTCCTCCTCGATCTTCTTTGAGACTCCGCCCTTGCTCCCGGGCATCAGGACTAAGTACCGGCTGGCTATGGACAAATATGTGGTCAACTGGGCGCCTTTGTGCCCCGGCATCTCTTTTGTTACCTGTACAAGAAGTTCCTGGCCCCTTTTCAAGGTCTTTTCTATGGGTGGAATGGCTCCCTCCTTTGAAGGTTCCTGCTCGGCCAAATAATACTCCGGATGGATATCATTGGCAGAAAGAAAGCCGTTCTTGTCGCTTCCGTAATCAACAAAGCATGCCTGCAGGCTCGGTTCTATTCGCTCCACCACCGCCTTGTAAATATTCCCGGTCTTTTGCTCTGCCGTGGTGGATTCAATATAGAACCCATCTAACAATCCTTCCTTGATCACTGCGATCCTGTACTCTTCCTCCTCAACCGCGTTGATAAGCATTTTTTTTGTTGCCATATATCGATTTTCTCCT
>JAUWPC010000278.1 GCA_030611815.1 Desulfobacteraceae bacterium | reverse complement strand
CAGTATACTTGGTTTTGTAATTCGGTGAAAGGCTTGAGGTCGATATTGTGGGAGAGGTCAGGTCTACTCTAAGGATCTGATCTGTGTATCCTCGGTTTATTGGTTGGGGGGTGTATGTGACTGATTCTATGATTTTCATCTTTTTCCGCTCTCGTTTACTATCAGTTAATTTGGTTGACTGTCGTTATTCATATCTCACGGACGACGAGTCCCCAGCAAAGTTAGGAATCATTATAGGAAAACGAAGACGTTGTCAAGGGATTTACAGGGCGGGTCCCAGGTCCTTTCAATAGCTCTGTTTGTCTATTCTTGACTAAATTGGCTCATTTTGTTATGGTTGTTTGGCATTAAAAATGGTGTTTCAGATGTATTGCATACTTTTCCTATGTTAGACCACATAATAAATAATCCGAGTTTAAGCAGATATGTTACCACCTTCAAGGCAGGGGAGACCCTTTTTCTCGAAGGCGACGATACCCAGGATATCTATTTCCTTGTTTCCGGGAAGGTGGCTATTCTCAAGGGGAGAAAAAAAATAACCGAGATCTCTGATGAGGGGTCTGTATTTGGAGAAATGTCCTTTCTATTAGGGGAAAAACGAACCGCTACTGTTAAGGCTATCAACGACATAAAGGTTATCAAGATACCAAAGGAGGAACTCTCCACCTTTATTAGCGACTTTCCGGAGGTTGTCGGCGAATTTGCCAAATACTTAGCGAGGCGGCTCGATGAGACAAGCCAGATACTGTATGGGCTGAAGGAATTCTGTGACCAGCTCCCCGATGCCGTTATTCTGACTGATAAAGATGGAAATATCCTGTCATGGAATAATACGGCTGAAAATCTGTACGGCAGAGAAGAGAATGAGATGCGTCACAGGTCAGCCGAAGAGATTTACGAAGATCCTGAGGAATATAGAGCCTTTCTTGATAAGGTAGTATCTGAAGATGCAATAAGGGAAAAGATCCTGATGGTCAGGCACCCCGAAAAGGGGATACGCCATATTTCCACCAGCACAAAAGCCCTTTATGACGGTCAGCATAACTTCCAGGGGGTCCTCTCCTTAGGCAGGGATGTCACGTCTGTAGAGGTCTTGGAGAGGCGATATCAGCGGGCCAGGCGCTGGCTTACCCCTTCATTGGTCTTGTTAGTTGTGTTAACTGCCGGGATCTTCTTCGGTTACCCATATTTTTCAAAGGGGTATAAGATAGCGGATATACAAAAACGGGAATTGAGGGATGACTTAGCCGTCAATTACCGCCTGCTCCGATCTTTGTTAGTCGAACCATTTGAGGAGGGGGAAAGGGCCAAGACAACCCTGGCCCTAAAGGGTTTTTTTGATGTTCAGAAGGGGATTACAATCCCCTATATCGGACTGGTGTTACTCAACAAGGATAAGACGGTGTTCGATGTCTATTCTATTGAGCCGGGAGTAGACGTTGAGGGAATGGTGGGCAGTAGTTATGCTGACATAGATTTCGGGGGGGGCGAGGATCCCCTTTACAAGGTGTTGACCCTCTATCGGGCGAGCAAAGACCATCCCATGGGCTATAGGGGCACTGAAATCGCGTTCAAGTTGTATAGAGATAATAATTTCTTAGGGTGGTTGATTTTTCAGGTGGATATGGAGGTGCTGAAACGTAAATATAACGTCGATGAAAAGGATTTGAGGAAGTTCCATTTTGAAGAGAGTGAAAAAAATGCAGGATGAGAGACTTCTTAAATGAACGTCCCTGAGACACCAAGTCCCTCCCGATACGAGATCTCTGAAAATCCCGAAGGTGGCATTACGCTTCATATTCATGGAAACATGGGAACAAACAATGCCGGTCAAATGATCGATGAGTTAACTGCCCTGCTCAGTGATTATTCCCTATCTTCTCTGACCGTGGATCTCGAAAAAGTCGACTACTTGGATGATTTTGGAACATTAGTCTTAGCGCACTTGAGAAAGATGGTGACCAATGGGGGGACTGGTTTTTATGTCATAAACTCAAGCGACAAGATAAAGGAACTGCTTTCTATCCTCCATTTCGATTCTCTTGACGAAAAAATGTCGATTGAGAAGAAACGGTCTTCGGGCATCTTCATCCGTATCGGCGAGGCGACTTTACAGCACATTTCAGATCTAAAATATGCCATATCATTTATCGGATCGATCATCCTTTCATTAGTTCATATCTGTTTGCACCCCAGGGCTCTGCGATCAGACGACACCCTCAGGTACATGCAGAAGGTCGGGGTTGACGGCCTTCCGATCGTGGCCCTCATAAGCTTCCTTATGGGCCTGATAATGGCATTTATGTCTTCGGTTCAACTCGAGCAATTTGGGGCCAACATATATGTGGCCTCGTTGGTCAGCCTTGCCATGACTCGTGAATTAGGGCCGATCATGACGGCGATAATCGTGGCAGGAAGGTCAGGTTCTGCCTTTGCCGCTGAGATAGGAACGATGAAGATCTCTGAAGAGGTTGACGCCTTGTTTACCATGGGGTTTAATCCTGTCATGTTTCTGGTTGTTCCCAAGCTCGTGGCTGCGGCCATTATGGTACCAATCCTGACACTTTTTTCAGACCTCTTTGCGATTATGGGGGGACTCTTGGTGGGGGTCTTTATGCTTGACCTTACAGCCGGCGCCTATATGGCTCAGACCATAAAAACCTTGGAACTCTTTGATGTATTTTGGGGTGTTTTTAAGGGCGGGCTCTTTGGTGTCCTGATAACCTGGATAGGGTGCTTCAGGGGATTCCAGGTCAGGGGCGGCGCAGCATCCGTGGGCCAGGCTACCACATCGGCAGTGGTCAGCAGCATCTTCTTGATAATATTGTGTGATTCTGTGTTGTCGATTATACTTCGCTATTGGGGATAGGACGGAATCGATGGGGAGCAAGATCATCATCCGGGTGAAAGATCTTAGGGCGGGATACGGCGAAGATATCATCCTTGACCATGTATCTTTCAACGTTTATGAGGGAGAGGTGTTTGTTATCTTAGGGGGAAGCGGCTGTGGCAAAAGCACATTGCTGAAGACCATCATAGGTCTCATAGAACCCCGTTCGGGTAAGATAACTATTGACGGCGATGAGGTTTCCTTCGACGATGATACGACATTGCAAAAAATATTTAGGAAGGTCGGAGTCCTTTACCAGGGCGCTGCCCTGTTCGGCTCCATGACTGTTGCCGAAAATGTGGCCCTGCCTATAAGGGAGTATACCTCTCTGCCCAAGGAATCAGTAGATGTTTTGGTCAAGATGAAATTAGGTTTGGTCAATCTGGAAGGTTATGAGAACCATCTTCCCTCCGAGCTGAGCGGGGGGATGAAAAAGAGGGCGGGACTGGCAAGGGCCATGGCCCTGAACCCGAAAATCTTGTTTTTTGATGAACCTTCTGCAGGTCTTGATCCTGTGACGTCTGCTGAACTGGATGACCTCATCCTCTATCTAAACAGGAGTCTCGGTACCACCATGGTTATCGTTACCCACGAGCTTCAGAGCATTTTTGCAGTGGCCCAAAGGATTATTATGTTAGACAAGCGTGCCAAGGGGATTATCGCAGAAGGTAATCCCAAATATCTGCGGGAGCACAGTCAGAATCAATTCGTCAAACAGTTTTTTAACCGCCAGGCCGAAGAAAAAGGCGTGGCCGGCAGGGGTTCCCAATAGTGGCATCCCAGAGAACAAAGTTTGCGGTCGGGCTGTTCGTGGCCAGCGGGATAGGCATTACCCTGATGGCCATTATCTGGTTGGGCATGTCCCGTTATTTAGAAAAGGGTAGCTTTTACGCAGCCTATTTTGATGAATCTGTTCAGGGGCTAAGCAAGGACTCTCCTGTAAAATACAGGGGTGTATCCATCGGCCGGGTAGAAAGCATCAAGGTTGCCCCCGATGCGAAATTAATACAGGTGTTACTGAAGATCGAATCCAAACAGGTGCTTGATCGAAGTATGGTTGCTCAACTAAAAGACGTGGGTATTACGGGGAGCATGTTTGTCGAATTAGACCGCAAAAAGGAGGGTGAACCGGATCGTTCTCCTCGTATTACCTTCCCATCGGAATATCCAATAGTGGCCTCAAAGCCATCCGAGTTCAGTAAACTGCTGAGAGGACTTGATGATGTCCTGAACCATATCAAAACCATAGATCTTAAAGGGATTTCCGACAAACTGAAATTGACTCTTGACAGTGTCAATCGGATGATTGCAGATGCTGAAGTGAGAGCTGTTTCAGCTAAGGTTAGAAAATCCCTTGATAATATTGATCGAATGATCGTCGATGCCGATGTAAAGGGTGTTTCCACAAAACTGCAATCGTCTCTTGAGAGTGCAGGTCGTATCTTAGACAGCAAAAGATGGGACCGAATACTTGCTTCTGTGGACGATGCGGCACAATCACTCAACAAGTTGATGGACAAGGCCGGCAGCAGCCTTGAACAAATAGACAAGATTCTCGTGGGTGTAGAAGGTGTGATGGCTGACAATGAGGAGGACATAAAAAAGGCGGTTGAAGACCTCAGGCAGGCTATGAAAAATGCCAACGTCCTGTTAGAACGAGGTGTGTTACTAATAGGTAGCGCAGATGATTTATTTTTCCAGCTCAAGCGCCAGCTTTCGGTCAGCGCACAGAATCTGGAAAAGGCAACGGACAACCTGAACCAGTTTTTGGGACTTCTTGCCGACCATCCATCGCAGTTAATTTTTGGTGAACCTCCTGTTCCCCGA
>JAUWPC010000422.1 GCA_030611815.1 Desulfobacteraceae bacterium | reverse complement strand
CCTCAAGAAGGCCGGACTGACTATTGATCAGATGGATCTGATCGAAATCCAGGAGGCCTTTGCTGCCCAGGTTCTGGCTGACCTGAAAGAAATGGGAATTCAACCGGACGGCTACGACAAGGTTAATGTAAATGGTTCCGGGATTTCACTTGGCCACCCCATCGCCTGCACAGGAACACGAGTATTGACCACCGTGCTTCATGAGATGCGCAGACGAAAGGCTCGCTACTGCCTGGAAACCATTTGCGGCGGCGGGGGCCTCGGAATCGCCGCGATTTTTGAAAGAAGATGACAGGATGAGACAATATGATGGGATTTGCCGCCTGGATGGCGGGATGGAAATAACTGGTGGAAAAAGATGAACGTCGAGGTAAGCGAAGACTCCGATCACGCCAAGGCGTAAAAAACAAACATCAACTTTAGGCACTTCTCCGGCTTGTCCGCCTATGGCGGCTTTATCCGGGTTAGGGTAGAAATGACAGAGCGAAAAAAAGGAGGTGAGAAACAGAGATCGTTTGGGAGGTTGGTCCGTAAAATGCACAAAACTTAACATAAGGAGGACATGTGATGATAGGAAAGAGATTTTGTACCACTATTATAGTGGCTGTATTGGCTTGCTGGATAGTTCTTCCGATCACGAGCAAGGACGTTTCCTATGCTGCGGACAAGGTCATTAAATGGAAATGCCAGGTTCACTGGCCGGCTGCAAGTGTGTCTTACAAAGACAGTTTACTTGTGGTTATCGACAGGGTGAAGAAACGGACCAATGGCCGGCTCATCATAGAGCCTTATGCTGCTGGATCCCTGGTCCCCTCAAAGGAGATCTTCAATGCGGTTAAAAGGGGGATGATCCAGATAGCAATCACCTCTTCCGCCTACCCCCGAGCTCAGGTGCCCTTGATGAATGTTGCTTCCGGTCTCCCCCTGAATTTTGCGCAAGTCTGGGAAGCCGTCTATTTTTATAAATGGCTCGGTTTTGAGCAAATGCTGAGGGATGAGTGCGCTAAGCATGGTCTGTATTATGCTACTGATAAGGTATATCCAACAGAAATCTCCATCAAAAAAGAGGTCTTGACCTTTGAGGATTTTAAGGGATTAAAGCTGCGTTCTTCCGGCATTATGCAGATATACCTTACCTCTATTGGAGCTGCCGCTTCCTATTTACCCGGAGCTGAAATCTATCCTGCCTTGGCCTCTGGGGTTGTGGATGGAGCCCACTGGGGTGCAGTTCAAGGCAGTAACAGCATGGGATTTTACGATATCAGCAAGTACCATTTGAAACCCAGCCTCAACATCGCAGGCACGGACATCTGGCTGGTGAACAAAAAGGCCCTTGGCAAACTGCCCGAAGACATACAAAAGATCCTTTTGGCAACCCTTGATGAGCACTTCTTTCTGCGTACCAATCAGTATATCTATCTGGAGGATAAAACCCTTATGGAAGTTGTAAAAGAAAAGGGTGTAAAGGTTCTAACAATTCCTCCGAAAGAATACGCAAAGATGCAAAAGGCAGCCATGAAGATATGGGATGATGTAGCCAAAAAAGGTCCTGCATGTGCCAAAGCAGTTCAAATGCTAAAGGACTTTAACAAATCCTTGGGGCGTTAAGAGAAACCAATACTCGATGGCCTCGTAAAAAGTCATTTCGCACGTCACTCCCGCGAAAGCGGGAGTCTATAACTGCTTGAACTTACTGGATTCCCGCTTTCGCGGGAATGACGACAACGGGTGCTTTCCGACTTTTTACGAGTTTGTCATACGCATAATTACTTGCCAGACAATCAGAAAAAGC
>JAUWPC010000408.1 GCA_030611815.1 Desulfobacteraceae bacterium | reverse complement strand
TGAAAGGTTGAGTATTAAACTACAGAAGATGCGAAAGTTTTTTGAAAGATAGTGTCTCTTCCATCAGGGTTTCACTTGAAAAGTGAGACCTTTTCTTGTAAAGGTTAGCGCTACATAAAACTTGAATTAACAAGTGTCCATCCAGAAATGAGATAGTTTTTACAAGATCAAGGAAGACGAAGATTTTAACCACAGGAATACATTGGAGTATTTCGAGGATTAAAATTTGAGTCTGACACTGAGATTGCGGAAAATAGCCATTTATGGATCGACACTAACAAGGAGGACTATGCGATGGAAACAATCAAGATCATGCCCTGTCTTGACATGAAAGAGGGACGGGTAGTGAAGGGCGTACATTTTGTGGATCTGAAGGACGCGGGCGATCCGGTGGAGAATGCGGCGTTTTATCAGAAGGAGGGGGCTGACGAACTTGCGATGCTCGACATCGCCGCAACCTTGGAGAACAGGAAAACAAGGTTGGAGTGGGTCAAAAATGTTTCGGCGGTGATAGACATTCCGTTGACCGTGGGCGGGGGAATTGGCAGTTTAGACGATATTGAGGCGGTTTTAGGGGCCGGTGCCAGCAAGGTTTCCATGAACAGTGCCGCAGTAAAAAACCCTGCTTTGATCTCTGATGCAGCCGCCGAATTCGGAAAGGACAGGATTACGGTTGCGGTGGATGCCAGAAGAAACAAGGCCATGCCTTCAGGATTTGAATTGGTGGTTTCGGGTGGGACCCGGCCTGTGGAAAAAGATGCCATAAAATGGGCAAAGAAATGTCAGGAATTAGGTGCAGGCGTGATCCTCCCTACCAGTATGGACGGTGATGGCACGCAGGCCGGGTATGACCTGGAATTTACAAAGGCGATTTCTGACGCTGTTGACCTCCCTGTTGTCGCTTCAGGGGGCGCCGGAACCTTAGAGCATTTTTATGAGGCGGTAGTCTCGGGCGGCGCTCAAATTGTTTTGGCGGCTTCGGTTTTTCATTTCCGTACGCTCAGGATCAGAGAGGTGAAAGAATATCTGAGGGATAAGGGCCTGGAGGTGAATCTGTAAGGGGATTGACGATGCTAAAACTTTTTCCTTGACAGCATTCTCTAAGAATTGTAGTTAGTCTTGGCTTGAATATCCCAAAGAGAAGGAGACCTAAAAGATGGGTTCTAACAGCAAACAGACCAAGGCGATCCGTAGGAATAAAGCAAAGCCCAACAAGAAAAACCTCAAGAAGAACTTGGAGCGCGTTCAAAAAAATGCCGCTATCCTGCGAGAACTGGCGTCCGAATCAGGGACCTAATCCTTCCTGACAAGATCACTCCCACCCAGGCCAGGCTTTATATGCCCTAAACGTTCATAAGTCGACCTTTCCTGAAATTTTCTCACCTGTTCGGTCAGGCTAAGTGCCTTACATAATGGAAAGAAAACGATATTCACCGCAGAGTCGCGGAGATGGATTTCTTTCATTGTTTGCCGTTAACCCCGGTTAAATGGACTTCGTATTTAACTGGGCATGGAAGGACGGAAAACAATATGCTCAAGCCTAACGGCCACTAAGGAACGGAAAATTATATTCGATTTTGCCAAAAAAAGATCGGGATGAGAAAAAGCCTATTGACAGGATTGTTTGTATACAGTACACAAATTTAGAGTATTTATAGAGTGCAGCGGTTCTTGATCTTAACCAACCCCCCTTTGATTTGTGGGTCCTCTATCCCGCGAGGAGGAATCTTATGGATCTTTTCAAGAATATCACCATACTATCCCTTGAACAGGCAACAGTACTCCCCTATTTGACTTATAGGCTGGCCCATGACGGCATGCAGGTCATCAGACTGGAACATCCGATATACGGTGATCCTAACCGGATGATAGGCGAAAATGTCCTCGGAGAGGAGAGGATGAACGCCTACTTTTTGTGCATTAACGCAGGAAAAAAGGCGCTCACACTGAATCTTGCTGATCCGGAGGGTCAAAAGATCTTCCATTCCCTGATTAAAGAGCTGAAGGTGGATATTTTTGCAACCAATCAACTCCCTAAAAATTATGAAAAATTGGGGATCGATTATGACACCCTCAAGGCCCTGAAACCCGATATTATATGGTTGGGTGTAACCGGTTTTGGCCCGGACAGCAACGAAGCGGCCTATGATCCCATACTCCAGGCGAGATCCGGCATGATGGAGATGACCGGTGAGGCAGACGGAGCCCCCCAGGTGGTGGGCATCCCGCTTCCGGATATGGGGACCAGCGAGCACTCCTACGGGCTCCTTATGAAGGCACTTTTTAAACGCCAGGCCACTGGAGAGGGTTCATGTATCAATATGTCCATGTTTGAGTCCTCTGTATCGTGGATGACTGTGCCGATCACGCTTTCCACCCTTCTGAACAAACAGATCACCCGAAGGGGGAATACCCACGAGTTCTTCTCCCCGGTTTCTGTTTGCAGGACAAGCAACGGTTTTGTGTATATAGCGCTTGGCAATGACAGGCAGTGGAAATCGATGGTTTCCCAGGATATGTTCAAGTCACTTGACAGGCCTGAGTATGA
>JAUWPC010000203.1 GCA_030611815.1 Desulfobacteraceae bacterium | reverse complement strand
ATTTTCAAGCAGGTCATCCTGGAAGATATAGCTCTCGGGAGAGGAGATCAGCCGGCTGCAGAAGCATCTTGACCCAAAAATGAGACCTCGGGTATATCTTAGATAATTCAATAACTCCACATGGCCAGCATCAATAGGATTGAAGCCCGCCCTGGCCTCCGGCTCGAAGAACGCGACATAACTACGTTAGTACGATTTGCTTTGTGATCTGGTCCAGGGATCAGCGTGCGGGGGCTGCGGGCCGCCCTTCTGTTTTTCAGTTTCGCATTGGCTTTTGGCACGGATCACGAGAGGCATACTTGAAAGTTATGAAGGGCTTGCACCATTTTTTTCGCAATAATGAAGAGCACGGGGTCAGCCCTTGAATTAGGACAAAATTGAAGAAGGGGCCAAATCTTTGATTGACTTATCTATAACGATCTGAGGCTGCGATCCATAAGAAACTAAGAAAAAAAACGGGGCAGGTCAATAATGCTTATTTAAGAATTCAAAGTATCCAATCCGTGATTCTCACTCTCTCTTGAAGTACTCTCTTTGATTTCTCGCCTTCAGAACCTGCAGCCATCGTCCTTTAACCCGCAACCAGGCGTTAGGAGGCTGTCCGAGAATGGCCATTTTTCACAATCTCCGCGTTAGACTCATCCCGCGGCGGGACTCATTCTCGGACAGCCTCTTAGGGGACAATCCTATAATGCTCCTGCCAAGAAAAAAGTGAGTGCCGCAAAGTTGTAGTAAATTCAAAGAGATGGAGACACACCGAATCCGAGAGGTGGTGTACGCGGGGTGATCCCTGGTAAAAGGGGCTGTATCAGGGCTTAGAGCCCCTATTTTGGCACCAAAAAGGGCAGTTTAAGGCAGGGAGCCACTGATGGTAACAAAAAGGTTTATAGGTTTAATTCGATAATTGCGCAATAATGCGCAAAATAAATGAGAAATTTGTTGCGCATTATTGCGTAATATTGTATATTTCCCGAAAATCCCAACAATCAGGTCAGTTACATGCTTTCATTCTTGCCCGGTACAAAATTGGAAATGGAGATGAAGATGCTCCAGGGGCTTTTCGTAGAGTCCCATAAATCCTTAGAGGGAATCTCTTCAGAGGAAGCCAGATATTTGAATCGTTTTGCCTTCATCAGCAACATCGGTGCTTCCACCCGGATAGAAAACGCCGTTTTGACAGATCAGGAGATCGAATGGATCGACACTACGTTGCGTGCTGATGGAAAAATAACGGCCTTTGAAGAAAAAAAGCAATACATTCTGGACAAGCTCTCAAAAGATAGAGAAAAAAGTGTAGAAGAAGTAATGGGTTGCCGACAGGTCCTGACAACAATTTATATGCAAGTCAGAGAGCTTTTCCCCCTGTCGGAAACAGTTATCAGGGGGTTGCATTACGATCTACTCCGGTATTTCTCTGAAGCGTCCGGTCATGCAGGAGGGTATAAAACGGCCCCGAATAATGTGGTTTACCATAATCATGAGACAGGGGAAAAGCGAGTGGTATTGGATCCTGCTCCACCTGGTATTGTCACGGAAACTGCCATGTCTGATTTGGTGAGATGGTATAACAACACCATCCATGAACACCCCTGGCCTTTGCTTGTTGCCACGGAGTTTGTTTTCCGGTTTCTGGCTATCCACCCATTCCAGGATGGGAATGGGAGGCTTGGCCGGGCTCTTTTTATTCTATGCCTGCTGCATTCAGAGGACCCTTACCTTTCAAGTATAACGCCTTACTTAGCCATTGACCGACACATAGAACAGAGCAGTTCCCTCTATTATTCGGTTCTCCATCAATGCTCCGGTGGCAAGTTTGAGGCTGATCCGGGAAAATACCACTTCGAACCACTGGCCTGGTTTTTCGCCAGGATCTTTGAGTCTTCTGTAGCTGATATAGCGTTTTACAGAGAACGTTATGAGACCTTGCAGAAACTTTCGACGTCCGCACTTACAGTTCTGGATTGTTTTAAATCCCGCCCGGAGAAAAGGCTGAAAGTGGGCGATATTGTGAAAGAGACAGGGCTTCCCCGTCGCACCGTTCAATATGCACTAAAGACATTGTCCGGTCAAAAACTTTTGCATTTGCTTGGAAAGGGAGCCGCAAGTCGCTATCAGCTTGTATTTTGATCCCGCGAATGACAATTTTTCTAATGCTTTCAGCGAAATCCGTGAAATCTGTACCAGATTTTTTTCGCATGCCTCAGGAATTCCATGGGGCAGGCAGGCTGAAGTGCTGTAGGTTGTCCGTGAGGATCGGCAATTAATCAGAAGAACACGAGAAAGTCGCACATGAACCAGAATCTGGGCACAAGGATACACACTATGGCTTCGTGGCTATATGAGGCCTCCTATCCGGTCGTGTTCACCGGGGCGGGGATCAGCACGGGATCGGGCCTTCCTGACTTCCGGGGTCCCGACGGGGTGTGGACCCGGAGGGACAAGGGGCTTCCGCCGAAGCCCATGACCGTGCCCTGGGAACAGGTAAACCCCAACCCCGGACACTATGCCCTGGTGGACCTCCTGAAACTGGGAAAGCTCCGATTCCTCATCTCTCAGAACGTGGACAACCTCCACCGCAAATCGGGGATCTCGCCGGAGTTGCTTGCCGAACTCCACGGCAATATCGCCAGGCTGCGGTGTCAAAAGTGCGGGGAGACCACGGCACGATCTGAGGGCCGCCAACGATGCACCTGCGGGGGTGAACTGGTGAGGAGCGTGGTGGATTTCGGGGAGTCCCTCCCGGAACGGGATCTCATGCGCTCCTTTGAGCACTCCCGAAAGAGCGATCTGTTCATTGTGCTGGGCTCCAGCCTGGTCGTAACCCCGGCCGCGGACATGCCCAAGGAGGCACTGAAGGCGGGTGCGAAACTGGTGATTGTGAATCGGGAGGAGACGCCGTTCGACCGGGTGGCCCACCTGAGGTTTGAGGAAGGTATCAGTGAGGTGCTTCCACGTGTGGTGAAGCGGCTCAAGCGGCTTATGGGCTATTTCGAGTAGAGCGCTCCCGTCTCCGGTTGAAAGCCATGGATTAGCCATGCCATTTGTTACGGTTCGGGATATCGAGGTGTACTACGAGATTCGGGGGACAGGCTCGCGCCTGCTGAGCATCAGCGGCACAGGGGGTGACCTGCGCCGCTCCCTTAATATCTTCAATATGCCCATTGCCAAACATTTCGAGATCTTAGCCTATGACCAGCGTGGCCTCGGCCGTACCTCACGCCCTGATAAACCTTACACCATGGCTGATTATGCTGGCGATGTTGATGGCCTTATGGCTGCGGTTGGGTGGGAGCGCTCCCTGGTCATGGGGGTCTCTTTCGGAGGGATGGTGGCCCAGGAGTTTGTTCTTCGCTATCCTCACCGGGCCGAACGTCTCGTCCTTGCATGCACGAGCAGTGGTGGTTCTGGCGGGGCATCGTATCCACTGCACGAGCTTGCCGATTTATCTTTAGAGGAGCAGGCGCGCAAGTTTGTTACACTTTCCGATACCCGCAGGAATGCGGACTGGCAGGCCGCTAACCCAAAAGAATTCCAGGGTTTGCTGGAGTTCACATTGGCCGAACTTCAGGTGGGCGCCGATGAGCCCGGTCGCCAAATCGGTGCCCGCCGGCAGCTTGAAGCGCGTGCGGGCCATGACACCTACAACCGGCTTCCCAGGCTGCATCTGCCCGTTTTTATCTGTGGTGGCCGTTATGACGGGATCGCAACGCCTGAGAATCTCGAAATGATGCAGAAGCAGATCCCGGGGGCGTGTATGGAGCTGTTTAAAGGCGGACATCTCTTTTTTGTCCAAGATCCCCGAGCATTCGAGCGCATCACGGCATTTCTGGGAATACGGGACGTACATAAGATAATAAGTTGACAGAGGAAGTTGAGCATGGGTTACGGTGTACATGCCAAGAAAATCACGCATAGCTGCCCCAGGGGCTCTTCAGCATGTCATCGGTAATCGACGCACACGCCCACTGCGGGGTGATCGACCGCAGTATGTCGCAATCTTTCGAGGCTTACGCGCGGCAGCTCGCCGGAACGGACATTCGCGGGACAGCCCTCTTCTCTCCTGTGTTAGAGATCTACGACCGCTACGACTTTCACTTTACCGACACCCCTGCGTGGCGGCTGCGCCGCCAGAAGAGCAATGCCTATCTTCTCTCGCTGGACCCCGCTGGGCTGACCGTTTTTCCTTACTTTTTCATCTGGAACGACTTTGCTGTGGAGCAGCTTACCGCAGCGCACTGCGGAATAAAGTGGCACCGCCACGCCGGGGAACCGGTCTACCGCTACGACGACCCGAAGTGCCGGGCCGCCGTGGACGAGATTCGGCGTAGAAATCTGCCGGTGGTTCTTGAAGAAGAATTTGACAACACGATTCGTTTCGTTCTGGAGCTGGTTGAAGGGGTAACGGTGATTATTCCTCATCTGGGCCTCCTAAACGGCGGTTTTCAATCCATCGCTGAGGCGGGACTGTGGGAGCGGAAAAACGTGTGGGCGGACACCGCGCTGGCTTCCGAATACGAGATTCGCGAATACCTCCGGCGTTATGGTCCCAGCCGACTGCTTTTCGGATCGGATTTTCCCTTCGGAAGCCCCTCTGCCGAACTGCGAAAGGTACGCAGTCTGGGACTTGACCCCGAGGTGGAAGCGGCGGTGCTGAGCAACAATTTCCTCCGCCTGCAGGCGGGCGTCGTTCGGTTGTGAGGGGAGCGGTACGCCCTTCTGTTTTTCAGTTTTGCATGAGCTCTTGGCACGGGTCACATCGTCAAAAACATTGATTTCTTGATGAAACCGGAATTATAAAGGCAAAGTCAATAAATTACTTCCCTGAATCGGCATAATTTAAAATGCCTTTGGATAGATTTACTGAAACGTTCGTGCAGTAAACAACCTGCAAGAGGACTTGAGAGTGAAATGGGATAGAGGGTGGGCCATTACAAAAGATCCGTTCAAATATCGCTGGCTCATGTTTTGGGTCATGGGGGCTATTTACTTCCTGGCTTGCCTTCACCGCATCTCGCCGACGGTCATTGCCCGGGATCTTGTCTTTGAATTTGGTGCCAGCGCAACCGCCCTGGGTTTGATGTCTTCTTCATATTTTTATCTTTATGCCGCTGTTCAGCCACCGGTGGGGGTCCTCTCTGACACCTTGGGACCGAGGCGGGTGATCACCGTCTTCACGCTCATTGCCTGTATTGGAGCAGTGATTTTCGGAAGCGCTTTCAACATGACGATGGCGACGGTGGGAAGGGCCCTCATTGGCTTTGGCGTGGGGGGTATCTTTGTTCCCGGCATGAAAATCCTGTCCAAATGGTATCGGCGAAGGGAATTCGCAGGTGCTGCAGGCATTTTTTTAGCCGCTGGAAACGCGGGAAATCTGGCGGCATCGCTCCCCCTGACCTACCTGGTGCTCCTTTTGGGATGGCGTATGTCATCCTTTGCCATAGGGGCTGTCACTTTTGTGCTGGCGGTCATATCCTGGAGGATCTTGCGCGACAACCCTGAAGATAAGGGGTGGCAGCGGATCGAAGAAGCGACTAATTCGTCATCGCCGGCCGAGGGTGATCTCCCTCAAGCCGTTAAACTCCACACGCGCTTTCGGATCGTCCTCAGCAAGCCTGGCTTCTGGATGGTAACCATATCTACGTTTTTCTTTGGAGGCCCGGCACTTACGTTTCAAGGCCTGTGGGCGGTGCCTTACCTGATGGATATCCATGACTACAGCCGGCTTCAGGCCGGTGGATTGCTCATGATGCTTCCTCTCGGTTTTGTCATCGGGGCACCCACCTTTGGATTTCTGGCCGATAAAGTTTCTCTCCTCGGACGTAAAGGCATCCTTCTTTGCTCTCTGGGCCTCAGCCTGGCCTGCTGGACGGTTTTTCTCTTTTCAGGGGGGAAACCCAGCTCTCTTATTTTAGGCCCCCTGTTCCTGATCATGGGCTCCTGCGGGGGAGGTTCACTGTCGCTTTATATGACCATTACCAAAGAACTATTTCCTCACTGGCTCACGGGGACAGCCTTAGGGCTGATGAATCCCGCGGCCTTTTTGAGTACGGCCTTGTTTCAACCCTTTACCGGTTTTCTCATGGACACAGTGGGAAGATCAGGATCCACCTATCCATTGGCAGCCTATTATAATGTCTTTATTGTCATCTTCATCTGCATGGTCATCGGATTTGTCAGCATCATCCCGTTGAAGATTCCAAAGACGCGCCTTAGCTACTCATGCCCTTAATTCGGCAGTGGGCGGAACTTTGAGACCTTTGAAAAATGTTCAATTTTAGTCAAGATCAAGGAAGGTGATCAGGCACTCAGATGACTGAGTGCCTGATGAGCCTGACGCCGAAATTGGGCAGATAAGCGCAGACTTCGAAAGGGGGCGTTTTGCAAAGGTCTCACTTTATTATTCGGTTTACGAGGAGTTTTTGCGATGAATAGTTCTAATAAGAGTAAGGTTGCACTGTTGAGCACAGAGGACCGCAAAT
>JAUWPC010000220.1 GCA_030611815.1 Desulfobacteraceae bacterium | reverse complement strand
TTGGTTATAGGGGGTCGGATGTTGCAAAAGCCCTGAATCTTTCAAGGGCATCAGTGAGCAAATCAAAATCGAGAGCTAAAAAACTAATTGACGGAAATCAACATTTATGGGATTTACTTAAAACAAGTTAACAAGTAACCAGCGTCCCCTACTCTACTATGGCCTAACAAAAAAAATCCTCAAAATCCTGCAAATCCTGTCTAAAGATACTGAAGGAACTTACTATTCTACCAGCGTCCCGCTGCTCACTTCGATGAGGGGATTTGGGACATTTTAGTAAAAAGCAGTCAAGTGGCAACATCCCCCGGAGGCAAAAGAAATGGAACCGGACAAAATCGCATCTGAAATAAAAAAGTTGAGTCTTCCGCAAAAACTGATTCTGGCCCAAGACATCTGGGATTCAATTGCTCTCGAAAGAGGTAAACTTCCTATGCCGGAGTGGCAGAAAAGTGAGCTTGAAAGGAGATACAGCCAATACAAACAGGGCAACTTGGCACTGCATGACTGGGGGGAAGTTCATGAGGAGCTGCGGGAAAAGTATAGATGAGACTTCGTTATGCCGCCAGGGCTAAAGATGATTTACATATTGCCTTTGAATGGTATGAAGGACAACGTCGTGGATTAGGATTCGAATTTCTTGACTGTGTCGAAGCTGCAATCGAAACAATCCAACAGATGCCGAAATTGTATGCCAGACACCATGCTCATTTCAGGCGCTCCTTGGTGCGACGGTTTCCTTTTTCAATCTTTTACACCATTGAAGAGAAAGAGATAGTTGTGCACGCTGTTTTTGATAATAGACAAGATCCCGCTCGGCTGCCATAAGGTTTAAAGAAGGACCGTCAATACTGAAAGGACCAATATTTTTGTCAATCTTCAATATTCAATCCCAATGCGTCCCCCAGGGCTACACTTCCCCTCCGCTGACAAGCGGATTGCTCTTTTCAGTTTCTTCCCCGCCCGCCTCGCGCCCGCCTGCCATCGCCTGGCACTGGCGGGCAGGTTGCGAAGCATTGCGGGCAGGCGGAAATTCAAAATGCAAACCAAAAAACTATCCTGAAAATCCTGTCTAATATGTTTACAAAGTTGCCCACGTCCCCCATTCTTATCGGTTTCGGTGGAAAACTGGTGCTAACACTCAGTTGAACAGGTTGAGTTTCATGCAGTGGCTAACGGCAGGGGTTGTAACATGGTAATAGGAATGGTCTCAACAACTGAAGGCGTGAAGGCTGAGACAGAAAGAATGCCGCTCACTGGAGGGGTTAATAGGATGTTCAGGACAATCTGTCTGAGATCACCAGATAGCTCGGACAGGCCTGTCAGGGGGAAGCTACGTGGGCCAAGTTCTGTTTTTTGGGCCAATAGGGAATATTCAAAAAAGGTTACGCCAACTGCTTTACGCTTATTCTTGTTTATCCGTAATAAAATGTGCTCATTCAGCTCAATTCCTGTCGCTTTCGTTCCGGGTTCAAACGATACGTAAAGGGTGTCGCTCATCTCATCATAGGTAATTTTTGGTTTTTCCATAATCTCAGCCTATCTCTTTCTGATATGCTGTAACGATGTAGTTGTTTGGGATAGGTTCACCCACCTCGCTTTCCTTAAATCTGAACAATACAATGGCAACAATGTGTGTATTCCCCTCAAGCAAATCTTCAAATTCCTTAACATATCGGTATTTCTGTGGATTAAGCGAGTCTTGTTTTCGGATACCCGTCCTAATTGTCTTCTTAAGATGCCCTTCGAAGTCTACCATTTCCGGGTGATTATTCGGCCCAACGATGTGATCCCACCGTTCTTGGGTCAGATAACTCGCATTGCCAAAATGATCGCTTACCGTCCACCGTATACTCAAAGCAGCAATTCTCCTACATAAATATCATAATAAACATGAATTGTAAAACTCGAAATGGCACTCGATCCTCCGTTATCCAACCCGCCCACCAAACGCGCCATCCATCCCGAAGGGATTTATCCTAACATTTTTTTCTTCTGTCCTCTCCTCCATGCGCTCTGCCCCTTTCGCGAAGCGATTTGGTATTTTCAATTTCGTCCGGAAATTCAAAATGCAAACAAAAACATCCTCAAAATCCTGTTAATCCTGTCTAAATAATTCTCTGCGGCTTGGCGTCTTTGCCTGCCCAGTTAAATCTCTTTTGCACTTATTTAACCGGGGCGCGAGATCATCCTTTTTTTTATGACGTTTTTAACATTCTGCCAAACCAACTCCTTCGTCCACTCCACCGGATTATCCGTCCACCGCTGCGGATGAAAAGTCATCATAACCCTCTCCGGAAACACCCCTTCCTCAACCCCCTCAATAATATCAAAAGTAGAATGAAACCTCAAATCCCCGAATCCCTTCTCTTGTTTTCTGACCTCCGACATCTGACCACCGACTTCTGTCTTTCCTTTCCCATCCAATCCCGCAGGGATCATCCCTGATTCCGCAGGAATCCCATCCCATTCGCGAAGCGAATCATCCCTCCTGAAAGGAGTCATCCCCTCCGAGATACTTTCTTTCCCTTTTCCTGCCTTCCGTCCTCCGTCCTCCGTCCTTTCCCTTCTGACCCCTGACTCCCGACCCCCGGCCACTGTCCCTTCCCTGTCCCCCGACATCTGACATCGGCCCCCGACCTCCACTTTTCCTCTTGACTTATCTGTAGCGTATCAGCTACAATAGAATACATGAAACTCTTAATGGATGCCGATTGCCTGATTAAACTGACAAAAGCTGGACTCAAGGAGCTCATAGCTGAGAATGCAGCCATCTCTATTCCTGAAACAGTAAGATGTGAGGTCGTTGATGCCGGTAAAATAAAGGGATGTGCAGATTCATTTGCCGTGGAGCAAAACATCGCATCTCAGATTATTAAGGTCATTGTATCGCCTGTGGATTATGCAAAAGGGGATCATGCATTACCCGCACTTTTTGACAAAGATACATACGATGCGGTTGCCACCGACGACGCCAAACTTACCCGTAATCTGAGAGCCCATGGAATCCCTTTCATTTTGCCGGGACTTATTATCCATAAACTAAAAAAAGAAGGTCGAATGAGCTTGGCTACGGCACTTTGGGCATTGGACCAGTTGACGGCATTTATCAGCGAAGATGAATTCAGCATGACGAAACTGCTGCTGGAGAAAGGGAAATGAAAGTAAAATCCATGAGAATTCCCAAGGATATCGACAAGGCGATCGTGTATGTATCCCGTGCAGAGAAGATTGAAAACACCCACTCTTTGAGAAAGCTGGCAAGGATGGGGTTTGAGTCCTACGTCACCAGGGAGTACAAGGCCGGGAAAATCATGCTAAGGGAAGCTTCTGATCTATTGAATTTAACGCTTTCTGAAACAATTGATCTCTTATCGGATATGGGTGTCAAGGGAAATATTCACGCCGAAGATGTGATGAGAAGCCTCGAATCGCTAACGCAGACGAATTCTTAAAAGCCTGCGACTTCTCTATCGTTGGTCCCCCGTCCTCTGACCGTGTTTCCTTTCCCGACCACCGACCCCAGACCACAGGCCACTGTCTTTCCCTTTCCTCTGTGCCCCTGTGAGCTCTGTGAGAGACTATTTCTGTTCCTGCCCTCTGCCGTCCGATCTCTGACCTCCGACCTCTGATCTCTGACCTCCGCCACCGACTTCTATCAAAGCTCCAGCGTCACCTTGAACTCTTCCCCGATTTCTTCAAAGCGTACTGTCTTAGCGTTCTTCACCGCTTCCTGATAAACCATGGGCAGCCCTCTGCCTAACTGATCAATATAGTTCATGTTCTCCATAAATTTGACAATAACGGGGTTGGTTGCAAAAGACACACCGAAGCGCAGCTTTTCAATGGTAACCGTGTTAGGCAAACGACCCGGGCTGATGACCTCAAGCCGGTCTTCAAAAAGGAACAACCGAACCCTCGATCCAACGATGGCATAGTTGCGATGCACCACCGCGTTGGTCAGCAACTCTCGAAATACCTTATCCGGATACCTGTACGTTGTATCTACCCGCTTTGCACCGACAATTGTGGACGGCTTGGCTAAGTGGTTCTTTAATACGGCCACCCCGGTATCCACCTGGTAATCCAGATTCCCATCAACATTCTGCTTATCTATCAGTTCCTCATTGATGCTTTTCCCTCGGAAGTAGGCAAAGGAAATCCCGTTTTGGGGCAAATGTTTCGAAGGGTTGCTGCCAAAAAGCAACAGCCCCGCGATGGTCACCTCTCCACGATCTGTCAGGATATCTGTGTTCTGAAGAAGGATCTGCTTCTGATCATCCCCTTCCCTTGAAAAACTGAAGTTATAGTTAGAAAAATAATTGTCTAACTTTGAAAAATTCAGGTCTTTGATTCCCGTGCCGGGAACCGGGGTGAGGTCATAATGAAAGGTACCAGCCGCCTGAAAAAGTCTCAAAAGCTCCGACTGGGTGGCAATCCGGTTGGTTGAACCGACCCTCAAATAATATTTCCCATCGGTCGTTTGATAAGGCTTATCCCGACCTTTGGACACAATCACGGCAACAACGTCTTTATCTTCAAGTTTGATCGAAAAGAAACCGATATTTATGGAAGGGATGACACTGTGTCTGGCAATATTGGCTATACGCTCCTCCCATTGTTTGATATTCGATACCCCTTTGATGATTCCACCATCAGTTACACCGATAACAATGGTCCCCCCCCTGGTATTTGCCAGTGCCACTACCTCCCTGGCAATCTTCTCAGGTCGGACCTGTTCCACCTTGAATTCGACGGATGGACCTTCACCTTGGGCAATCAAATCCAAAATATATGTCCTATCTACAGCCATCCCACTAATTCCCCCCTTTCCCTGGCCTCTAATCTCTGTCTTTCCGTCCTCTGACATCTGACCACCGACCTCTGTCCCATCAACTCATCAGCTCAACAGCTTATCAGCCATCAGCTATTTTGCTCTCTTTTCTCACCATCTCTCACGAATATCTGGTCCAGAATAACAGAGACGGGAATCCGCGTTCCTTTTATTATAGGCCTTCCATTGCAAACTCTTGGATTAAGCTCAATTCGATCCATCGGAATCATAAGAATCCCCCCTGAGAAATTTCTCTTATAATACTTGATCTATGCCATCAGTGTCAATTCCAACGTTCATCATCCTATTCATCTTTACCCCATGAAATTCTTACCCCGTTCAACCATCCTTGCTTATGTTTAACTGGGGCATGTTCATGACGAGCGCAGTTTACCCCGTAGGTTCGGGAAATCGTACTGGGGCGGATTTCATCGGGGCAATCATCCCCGATTCCGCAGGAATCCCATCCCGAAGGGATTTCACCAGCTCAACAGCTTATCAGCCATCAGTCTTTCTCTTTCCTATCTCCTCCGCCTTCCCGTCCTCTCATCTTCTATCTTTTTCCCGACCCCTGACCTCCGTCATCCGCCGTCTGTCATCCGGCCTCTGTGCGCCTTTGTTTACCCAGTTTACCCCGTAGCTTCGGGAAATGGTACTGGGGTTAAATCTCTTTTGCACTTATTTAACCGGGGCGCGATACATTTTTACACTTTCATGGATATACCCCAAGGCCCAAACCTATCATCCCATCTTTTTCAGTTGACAACGCACTTCTTTTGAAGTATATCTCAAAAGTATAAATTCCAAAGGAGGAGGTTATGGGCACGAGAAGGCAGACATCAATTAAGGTTGACCCAATAGCTTGGAATGCGGCCAAAATTATTTTTAAAGAGTACAATTTAACAGTAACGGACGCCATTAATATTTTTCTGAACCGTGTACGAATTGAGGGTGGATTACCTTTTCCGGTAAAAGTACCGTCAGGAAGATTGAGAGAAGCTATGGGAGAGGCAGAAAGTAATGAT
>JAUWPC010000028.1 GCA_030611815.1 Desulfobacteraceae bacterium | reverse complement strand
ATCGAAAGGGTAAAGGCAGATAACCAGTTCACCCAGGAAGACCTGCTTGCCGAACTGAAAGCGCAAGGGAGCAACTATGAATCGTACAGAGAATCTATTAAGAACGAATTGGAAAGGGTACAACTGATCAACTATGAGGTGAAGTCAAAGATTATACTCAGGGAAGAAGAAATCGAGGAATACTACAACACACACAGGGATGAATTCACCAGCGAGGGCAGGGTCCGTCTTGCTCTCATTTTTCTCAAGCAAGAGGATCCGGCCGACAAAAATGAGGCCCACGCTCTTTACCAAAAGGCCCAGGATATCCTCTCAATGATTAAGGGCGGCAAGAATTTTGCCAATCTGGCAAGGAAATTCTCCAATGGGCCCGGGGCAAGTGAGGGAGGTGACCTTGGTGTATTCAAAATGTCCGAGATTAATCCAGATATGGCTGAGATTATTAAGGATCTATCTGCTGGCGAAGTAAGTAAGCCAATTATTAAGCCTTCTGGTATCAAGATTATCAAGGTAGAAGAAAAAGATGGGGGAGGAGAAAAATCTCTCGAGCAGGTTCGAAACGCCATTCAGACAATCCTTTATAGAAAAGAGCTTGACAAGAGGTATTCCGCCTGGATCAAAGAGTTGAGGAAGAAGGCATATATAAAAATTATTTTTTAACCCAGGGACTTAGGGCTCACTCAACAATAAGTTCGTAGAATTGACGCTCAGATTTAGGTCAGATTCGGAGTCTCGCAAGCTTGCTTACCTGGTTGCTGCAATTGAGTGAAGCCACAAGAATAGTGAACTATTTCGAGGACTTCACGATTGAGCAGCAGCCGAAGATGGCCTGAAGCTGAAATGTAAAAATGTGAAGTTATTTTTGAGTGAGCCCTTAGATGGACAGAGACGAAAACTACCCGTTAGATAAGGAAGCGAGTGACTGGGAATTTCCATCTGGCAAAGAACTCGGTGCCCTCTTTAGGAATAAAAGAGAAAAAATGGGTCTCAGTTATGCCCAGATTTCCGAACGAACAAAACTCAGACCCCACTTCCTTGAGGCCTTAGAAAACGAAGAATGGGATCATCTTCCCTCGCCTGCTTTTGTAAAAGGATTTATTCGCTCTTATGCCCGCGCCCTTGGTTTAGCGGAAGATGGCCTTGTTACCCTCTATCAGGAGATTACCCCTAAGCACCACGAGACTTCGTGGCCTATTTTGCCTCCGGTTAATAAGAGAAAAAAACTACCTCTGTACCTTTTCTTGATTATTGCTTGTTCTGCTGCGGGGTTCGCATTTTACACCTGGATCGAAGTTCCAACTCGCATGGGGGGAGTAATTGACCATGAGGCAGTGGCCCCGTCAGATAATAAGTTAGTCGAGTCAAGAAAGCTTCAAGGTGCCCGGAAAGAAAAGGCAGAGGTGCCCTTGAATGAACAGGAACCGATTGCGGATCTCTCCCGGCCCAAAAGAGCTGCGCTTGTGGAAAAAAGACCCCCGGCATCTGAAAGAGATTCTTTGGAACCGTCCGGTCCACAACCAGCTGAGGAAGAGCCAATTCCAGAGAAAGAGGTATCCTCTCATGAATCAACCAGCAGCATTGAACCCGAGCCAACTGTCTCTAATACTCCCCTTCCGACCGAAACAGATGGGCGGGCGTTAGTTTTAAAGGCCATTGTCAAAGAAAGGACATGGATCAGGGTACGTATTGATAACGAAAAACCAAAAGAGTATATTCTTGGTCCTGCAAGCCGGCCTCAATGGAGGGCAAAAAAGGGTTTTGAATTGCTGATCGGTAACGCCGGGGGGATTGACCTTGAATTCAACGGCAAAAAAATGGAAGATTTAGGGAAACAGGGCCAGGTAATTAGATTGAGTCTCCCAAAGGAATATGAAAGGAGCATTTCAGAAAATTAAAGTGGAAAACGTATTAGACATCTTTGAGGCAAGGGGTTTTGTTGAGCAGGTTACCGACAGGGTACTCGTGTCGAGCCTGTTAAAAAATCGTACAACCTGCTACATAGGTTTTGATCCAACGGCTAAGAGCTTCCATGTTGGGAGCCTTCTCCCCATCATGTCCTTGGTGCATATGCAGAGAGCAGGCCACAGACCTATCGCAGTAATTGGAGGCGGAACCGCCCTTGTTGGCGACCCGAGCGGAAAGACCGAGATGCGCCCCATTATGACCCGTGAAAAGATAAACGAAAATGCCAGCTTCTTAAAAAAGCAGTTAGCCAGGTTCATCGAGTTTGAAGACGAAAAGGCGATTATGGTCAATAATGCCGATTGGCTGACCGGCCTCCGCTACATAGATTTCTTGAGAGATATTGGCCGACACTTTAGCGTAAACAGGATGTTGGCCGCGGAGAGCTACAGGGCCAGACTCGAGACCGGGCTCAATTTCATCGAATTCAATTACATGCTGCTGCAGGCATACGATTTTTGGCACCTGTTCAAGACCTACGATTGCCGCCTCCAGATGGGTGGAAACGACCAGTGGGGGAACATCTTGGCAGGGGCGGACCTGACAAGACGTATGGAGGGCGAGATCATTCATGGTCTTACATTTCCCCTGTTGACAACCTCTTCAGGCATAAAGATGGGTAAGACGCACAAGGGGGCGATCTGGCTTGATTCGGAATTGACTTCGCCCTATGAATACTACCAGTATTGGATCAACCAGAATGACGAAGACGTAGGGCGGTTCTTGTCCCTTTTTACCCTTCTGCCTATGGATGAAGTCAGACGGCTGCGCAGACTAAAAGGCTCCGATATCAGAAAGGCGAAAGCAGTCCTGGCCTATGAAGCCACCAAATTGTGCCATGGCCAAACAGAAGCTGATCAGGCACAAAATGCCTCCCGACAGCTATTCGGACCGGATAAATCTGCCTCATCAGTATCTGTGCCCGTTTATCGAACCAACCAGCAACGGCTTGAGGCAGGCATTCCTTCCTACATCCTCTTTGAAGACTCAGGTCTCTGCAAGTCCCGGGGCGAAGCTCGCAGGCTTATTGCCCAGGGAGGAGGATATCTCAACGGCCAAAAAATCAAAGTCTTCGATCAGTTAATCAAATTGGAGGATTCAGAAAACGATTCATGGCTCCTGAGGGCAGGGAAAAAAAGATATGTTAAGGTCATTGTGGGCTGAGGGATTTTTGATTTTTGATTGATGATTGTCGATTGAAAGATGGGTGGAAAGGACAGAGGTCAGTGGTCGGAAGTCGGAGGTCAGAGGTTGGCAAAAGATAGATGGATTGAAGAATACTGGAATTGTTGATTAGATGGATGCCCCAATGAAATGCGTTTCACTGTCACTGGCGTGAATTTCATGGGGTAAAGATGACTGGATGGCTCGATGACATATTTGAGTAATCTGCGGTAATCTGCGGATTGAAGGTATAGCTCTTTTATGAAAAACGCAACAAAGAAATCTGCAACAAAGAAGGGTACGACCAGGAGAGGCAAGGACCACCTGGCTTCAAAAAAGGTGGACCTTGTTCCGGCGATTAAGATGACTGATACAGCCTTAGTCCCTTTTGATCCGCTTCAAATTTACCTCATGGAGGTAAAGCGTTATGACCTCATTTCGAGAGAAGAGGAAAGGGAGTTAGCAATAAAGATCAGGGGAAAAAATGACGATAAGGCTGCCTACAGGCTTGTCACTGCTAACCTAAGATTGGTTGTAAAGATCGCCATGGATTTTCATCGGTACTGGACAAAAAATCTATTAGACCTGATCCAGGAAGGAAATTTGGGCCTTTTGCAAGCCGTAAGAAAATTTGATCCTTATCGCGGGATAAAATTTTCCTATTACGCCTCATTCTGGATTAAGGCTTATATCCTGAAATTCATAATGGATAACTGGAAGTTAGTCAAAATTGGGACCACTCAGAGCCAGCGCAAATTATTTTTCAATCTCGCTAAAGAAAGAGACAAACTGATCGCCGAAGGCTTTGCTCCTGAGCCGAAGTTGTTAGCTGAACGGCTTGATGTCAAAGAAGAAGAAGTTGTCGAAATGACTCAACGCTTAGGGGGATGGGAAGTTTCCCTCAGCTCACCTGTGGGAGGAGACGATTCGAGGGAGTCCTTTGATGCCTTCCTACCCGATCCGGGGATAGCTATAGACGAGCAAATCTCCGACAATCAAAGCCGGAAACTACTTCTAAAAAGTCTCGGGGAATTCCGTAAGACACTTTCCGGAAAAGAAGCCGACATCTTCGACAACCGGATTATGGCGGAAAAGCCTTTAACTTTACAAGACCTTGGGGATAAATACCACATCTCACGCGAGAGAATACGCCAGATCCAGGAAAAGATTATAAAAAATATCAAGAAATGGCTTAAAGAAAAAATCCCCAATTTTGAGGAGGAGTACTCTGACTTCTTGAAATAGCAGGATTATGGGGGATAGTTTGGGCATTATATCTCTCACAGAAGATTGGAGCATAAGGGAACATGAAACAAAAACCCGAAACAGATAGCAACAGACAGGGCATAACCGCTCAAAGGTCATTATTACACCGATATTTGAAATTTGCCCTGCTTCTTTTTCTCTTTTTTATCGTGGGATTTCTGTCAGCATGCGCGCCGGTTACATCCGGCGTATTAAAAAAAGAACCGGTGTCCGCACAACCGGACAGAGATACCCGCGTTATGAAAAAGGATCAAATCCAGCAGGCGTACCAGGATTTCACCATGGCCTCAATCGCCCTGTCCAGGGGTAATTATGGAGAAGCACGAAAGTATCTTGAGTCTGCGATTAAAGAAGACCCGCAATCGGCCTATCTGAACAGAAAAATGGGGCTGCTCCTGAAAGAGTTACGTAAGTACCCTGAAGCTTTAGCCTATGCACGCAAGGGCGTCGCTCTCGAGCCTGAAGATATAACGGGCATAACATTATTGGGAGATCTATACGCCCTTACGGGCAACGATGACCTTGCAATTGAACAATATCAAAAGATACTTGACCTCGACCCGAAGACCCAGCGCATAAGACTGTTATTAACTACGATTCTGGTCAGAAAGAAGCAATTCCAAAGGGCACTTAACCATTTGGACATTCTGATCGAGCAAAATCCCGAATTAGTTGTTGCCCACTATTACCTCGGGAGAATCAACTTGGAAATGAATCGCTACAAGGAGGCAGAGAAGGCCTTTGACGAGGCGCTGAAACTCAATTCCGGCTTGGAGCCGGCCCTTTTTGATCAAGCCACTATTTATCAGATGACCAATAGAGAGAAGGAAGCCGCTCGAGCCTATGAGAGATTGTTGGAATTATATCCCGATAATATCTCTGCCAGGGAACGGTTAGTTGCTCTCTATTCGAAGTTGGGCCTCGAAGAGAAGGCTTTAGAGCATGTGAAAGAGATCAAGGAGCATTCAAGACCGGGAGCGCCTGAGAGGCAGGCGCTTGGCCTCATATACCTGAGACAGGGAAACATCGATGCCTCGATCGAAGAACTTGATCTGATTGTTAATGCCTGGCCCAATGATTATAAATCGAGGTACTACCTGGCTGTAGCCTATGAAGAGAAAGGGGATATCAAAAAGGCATTGGAACAGTTGAGGCAGATCAAGTCAGGATCTAACTACTTTGTCAGCGCCCAGATTCAGATATCACACCTTCTTATTACAGAGGAAAAATATGATGCGGCCATAAAGGTCCTTGAAAAAGCAATTGCCTTGGAGCAGGACAAGATTGAGCTCTACCTGATGCTTGCATCCGCTTATGAAACTAAAGAGGAGTATGATAAGGCCATAACAGTCATTAAAGAGGGACTGAAGATAAACGATAAGAGCGTAGACCTTATTTTTCGGTTAGGCGTTCTTTTGGATAAAACCGGCTCTAATGAATTATGTATTGAGCAGATGCAAAAGATCCTTGAAATAGAGCCGAATAATGCGGATGCTCTCAACTATATAGGGTATACCTATGCCGAACAGGGAATTAAATTAGATAAGGCAATGGAATTGATCCAAAAGGCATTGAAACTAAAGCCTGAGAGCGGGTATATAATTGATAGTCTCGGGTGGGTTTATTACAAAAAAGGGTCATATGACAAGGCTATTCATTATCTCGAGAAAGCAGCAAATCTCACAAAGGATGACCCTACCATAAACGAGCATTTAGGCGACGCCTACCTCAAGAAGAAGGAATACGAAAAAGCCCTCCTCTATTATGAAAAGGCCCTTTCCCTGAAGCATCCCAAAGAAAAACAGTTAAAAGAGAAGATAACTGGGGTGGAAGAGCTTTTGAAGAAAAAAATTGAACGCCGTTAAACAAAAGAATCCCTCTATTAGAAGGCTGTTTTCGGTCACTCTTTTACTTCTTTTAAGCTGCTGTGCCCGGGTCGCGATTACTCCCCCATCTCCCCCCCTTGACCACCAGGCCATTACAGGCATTGTTTCGGCCTTTAAAAAACAGGGGGTGGCGGTTCGCACCCTCTTTTCTTCAGGGACGATCACGCTCGATATCAAAGGTTCCGAATCAGAGGCAACAGTCTTGATCGTTGCGACCAGAGATCCCTCTAAAATCAAGATAGAAATAACACACCCCTGGGGCCGTCCACTGCTTCACATCCTGATAAAGGGTTCGAGCCTTGAGATACTTTCTTTTACTGAGAAACGATTATACTCCGGCCAGATTGGAACCCATGATCTGTCGAGATTAATACCAGTGCCTCTGAGTCCTGAACTTCTCTGGGCCCTGGCAAGGGCTTATCCGGTATTACTCAAATACAACCGTGTGCTATCACTAAAAGGGAACCAGATAACCCTGTTAGATCAAAGGGGGGATAAAATCCAGGTCATTGATCTATATCCCGAAAGCGACCTTCCGCACAGGGTCTCTTTCTGTCAACAAAATGCCGAAATGACATTTTCGGATTTCCAAAATAACGGTAGTATTCGGTACGCTAAAGAAATAGAGATGAATAGCCCAGAGAACAATGCCCGATTGGCGCTTGAGATAAGGCAAATGATCTTCAACAAACCAGTGCCAAAAGCGATATTCAGATTAGAAACCCCTCTGGATTTTGACTTAGTTCCCCTCAGGGTAAATCGGTAGGATTAGCTTGGATATCTCATTTATCACTGTTAACTGAAATACCAAGGGCGTCTTGCCTGAATGTTTCGCCTCAATCCCGATATTGGAAAAATCTACGTTTTTTGCAAAATAACCTGTTTTTATCCCGCTGTTAGCGGGATGAAGCCGCCGGATTGATGTTCCATGAGGAATTCACACTTAATGCGGTCTCCAGCCAAATGAGGGGCATCAATTATCTTGCTTGGTGCTTGTATGGTAGCATATTCTATAAGCTCGGGTGAATTCTAACGGAACATGGGGGAAAACATATGATCCAAAATCTAATACAGCATATCGACCGGTTGATCCAGCAAAGACCTGCCGCTAAAACCGCTCTGGCCCCTTTCCGTGAACTCGCACTCCTCATGGTACAGGTAAATCCCGATAGCAAACCGGTCGAAGTTGAAAGAGGGATCAGGGATATCAAACAACAGGATGATTTTCCTCTCTTCTCAAGAGAGGATATGCCCCTTGATTTCAGCGCTGCTTCCGACCTGTTAAAAAAATTCTTAGAGCACCTGGGCGTAACTGACAGGGATGACAGGGAAGGATTGAAAATGGCGCTTAAAAAAGTCGATGGCACAACCGAATGGTCGAGAAACCTGTTAAAGGCTATCCTGAATCAGGATGAGAAGACGTTGTCACTGATTGCAAAGGAGGTTGACCTGGACCCCATGGTTCTCCAGTTTCTTGGACAGGTGGCCCTGACACCCTCGATCTATGCCCTTCGTGATGCCTTGAGCGCCAACATAGACACGGATGGGTGGGATTATGGTTATTGTCCCCTATGCGGTTCCCAGCCGGATATGGCCTATTTTGCAAAAACCGGCAGGAGATACCTGCACTGTGAACTCTGCGGCGAGGAATGGGCCTTTTCCAGGATCAGGTGCCCTTTCTGCGATAACCAGGACCAGGAAACGCTCGGGTACTTCGAGGCTGAAGAGGAGGAGGGGTTCCGGGTCTATTTTTGCAGGGAATGCATGAGATACCTCAAGACCATTGACAAAAAGGCCTTTGAGGAAATGGCTCCCTTAGAATTGGAGGACCTGGCCACTATCCATTTAAATATACTGGCCAGTCAGCATGGGTTTCAATAGAAAGAAGGAAGGCACATGGACATTACGCGTCGTAATTTCTTTAAGATCACAGGGGCTTCTGCTGCAGGCGTTACGATTATGGGTCTCGGGCTCGATTTGAAACCATTCAAATCACACGCTCAGACCTTAAAGCTTCGCTTTGCCAAAGAGACAACGAGCATCTGCTGCTATTGTGCAGTTGGCTGCGGTCTTATTTGTAGCACCGGAGAAGCAGGAGCAGGGAAGATTATTAACATTGAGGGAGACCCCGACCACCCGGTTAACGAAGGAGCCCTCTGTGCCAAGGGAGCGGCTTTGAGCCAATTAACCAATAATGATAGTCGGCTGACAGCTCCGATGTATCGCGCCCCCTACAGCACCAAGTGGCAAGAAGTATCCTGGGACTGGGCCCTCTGGACGATCGCCAAAAGGGTCAAGAAGAGCCGGGATGCCAGTTTTGAACACAAAAACGCCAAAGGCCAGGTGGTCAACCGCACAACTGCGATTGCCAACGTAGGCAGTTCCGCCTTAGACAATGAGGAATGCTGGCTGATACAGGCCCTGATGCGGTCCATCGGGTTAGTCTATATTGAACACCAGGCCCGTATCTGACACAGCGCCACTCTTGCGGCTCTGGCAGAGTCGTTCGGACACGGCGCAATGACCAATCACTGGATCGACATCCGAAACAGTGACTGCATTCTGATCATGGGTTCCAATGCGGCCTCGAGTCACCCCATCTCCTTTAAATGGGTTACTGAGGCCATGAAGCGTGGTGGCAAGTTAATCAGCGTTGATCCCCGCTTTACCCAGACCTCATCCAAGGCTGATTTTTATACTGCTCTCAGGTCGGGGACGGATATCGCCTTCTTAGGCGGGATGATCAAATACATCCTCGATAACAACAAATACTTCAAAGAGTACGTGGCCGAATATACCAATGCGGCCTTTATCGTGGCCGACAGCTATGACTTCAATGACGGTCTCTTCTCCGGTTACGATGCCGAAAACCGCAAGTATGACAAGAGCAAGTGGAGTTTCGTAAAGGACGAGAAAGGGATCCCGAAGAAAGATCGCGCTCTCCAGGATCCCCGTTGTGTATTTCAACTGATCAAAAAGCACTACAGCCGTTATGACTTAGACACGGTTTCGGGCATAACAGGGACCCCGAAAGAGGACCTCCAGAGGGTGTACGAGATGTATTCTGTCACAGGCCAGCAAGGGAAGGCCGGGACCATCATGTATGCCATGGGCTGGACCCAGCACACTGTAGGCGTCCAGAATATCAGGAGCATGGCCATTATCCAGTTGTTGTTAGGGAATATGGGTGTGGCCGGCGGTGGCGTCAACGCCCTGAGGGGAGAATCCAATGTCCAGGGTTCTACGGATCACTGTATCCTGTTCCACATCTGGCCAGGCTATTTGAAGACCCCGAAAGCTTCCTTGCCCACTTTAGCCGCCTACAACAAAAAATATACTCCCAAGACCAACGACCCCCTGAGCGCTAACTGGTGGAGAAATTATCCCAGATATAGCGTTAGCCTGCTCAAGTCGTTTTTTGGGGATAAGGCAACCAAAGAGAATGATTTTGGGTACAACTGGCTCCCCAAATTAGATGATGGAGTGACCTATTCATGGCTTGATCTCTTTGACGCCATGTACAGGGGCGAGTTTAAGGGCCTTTTTGCCTGGGGCATGAACCCCGCGGCCTCGGGGGCCAACGCCAACAAGAACCGGCAGGCCATGGCAAAATTGGACTGGATAGTCAATGTCAATATCTTTGACAATGAGACCGGTTCTTTCTGGAAAGGTCCGGGCATGGATCCTAAGAAGATAAAGACAGAGGTTTTCATGCTCCCCTGTGCGGTCTCAGTGGAAAAGGAAGGCTCCATCACCAACAGCGGGCGTTGGATGCAGTGGCGTTATAAGGCCGCTAATCCTCCCGCACAGGCTTGGCCTGACGGCCAGATCCTGGTGAAATTGGGGAAGATGCTGCAATACCTCTACAAGAAAGACAAAAATGCGGTCTTCCCGGAGCCGATTCTCAACCTTAAATGGGATTACACTACACATGGCGAGTTTGATCCTCATAAGATGGCCAAGGAGATCAACGGCTATTTCCTGAAGGACATTACAGTAAAAGGGGAAAAGTTCAAGAAGGGAGATCTTGTGCCGAGCTTTGCCTATCTCCAGGCCGATGGTTCCACAAGCAGCGCTAACTGGCTTTACTGTAACTCCTATACCAGTAAGGGTAACATGTCCGCCAGACGCAAGAGGGAGAAATCGGGCATAGGGCTCAATCCTGAGTGGGCCTGGTGCTGGCCGGTCAATCGCCGCATTATTTACAACCGTGCGTCCGTGGACAAATCCGGGAAGCCCTGGGACAAGGAACACCCAGTGATTGAGTTCAAGGGAAAGGTGGAGAACGGCAAGTATGTGTCCAAAAAGTGGCTCGGAGATGTTCCCGACGGGAGCTGGTACCCCATGCAGAACCCCGACGGGTCGAACCGTAAGGACACCAAATATCCCTTCATCATGAAACCGGAGGGCCATGCCCATGTGTTTGGACCGGGCCGCGCAGACGGACCATTTTCGGAGCACTACGAGCCGGTCGAAAGCCCTGTTTCAAAACAGCCCTTCTCCAGTCAACTGGCCAGTCCCGTTGCTGTCACATATGGCACAAACATGGACATCTACAAGACAGATGATCCCAAATATCCCTATGTGTGCAGCACCTACCGTGTCTGCGATCACTGGCAGACCGGTGTCATGACCAGGTGGCAGCCATGGCTCCTTGAGGCCCAACCACAACTCTTTGCGGAGCTGAGCAAGGAACTCGGCGCAAAATTAGGGATCAAGAATGGGGAGAAGCTTATTGTGGAATCGGCCCGCGGCAAGGTAGAGGCCGTTGCAATGGTGACAATCCGGTTTAGACCCTTCACTATCCAGGGGAAAACCGTGCACCAGGTAGGTCTCCCATGGCACTTTGGATGGGTTCATCCCAAGGACGGCGGCGATTCAGCCAACCTGCTGACTCCGTCGGCTGGTGATCCTAATACCAGAATTCCCGAAACCAAGGCCTTCATGGTCAATATAAGAAAGGCATAAAGGAGGTGATCTGATGAGCGGAAAAGCGTTTTTTATAGATACTACACTGTGTACTGCATGTAGGGGCTGTCAGATTGCCTGCAAGCAATGGAATCAGTTGCCGGCCACAAAAACCCATAATTGGGGGAGCATGCAGAATCCCAAAGACCTGTCCTTTGATACTTATAAAGTTGTTCGATTCCAGGAACATATGGGATCAAACAGCAAGCCGGTATGGTACTTTTTTCCTGACCAGTGCAGGCATTGTGTTGAGCCTCTCTGCAAAGAGGCCTCTGAAAACGATGCCCCGGGCGGGATCATTATTGACAGCCAGACCGGTGCGGTCCTCTACACGGATAAACTCAAAAAGATGAAGGCAGAAGATGTTATTGAATCCTGCCCCTTCAACATCCCGAGGACCAAAAAAGGGACAGGGTATCTCTCCAAGTGCACCATGTGCGTTGACAGGGTCCATAACGGCCTCCTGCCGGCCTGCGTCAAGACCTGTCCTACCGGAGCCATGAATTTTGGGGACAGGGACAAGATGGTTGCCTTGGCCAAAGATAGCCTCGCTGCCACCAAGTCCAGGTTCCCCAAGGCCACACTGACCGGTCTTGAAGACCTGCGGGTGTTTTACCTGCTTGCTGCTGAGCCAAAGAAGTACTATACCTACGCCAAGGTGGACGCCTTGCCCGGCGGCATGGACAGAAAGATGGCCCTGAGAAAGATCGGGGGATCGCTCAAGGGCCTGTCTCGGGAGTGGCAGACGATAGAGCTTTTGGGAAGGTCAGCGTAAAAGTAGTCCCTTCCCCTTTCTCGCTCTGGATATCAATGTGACCGCCGTAGTCTTTGACTATCTCGTTAGTAATGGAGAGTCCCAATCCTTTCCCTTTTCCCGCCTCTTTAGTGGTAAAAAAGGGCTCAAAAATCCTTTCCCTGACATCGTCCGGAATCCCTATGCCGGAATCAGAAAACGAAACAACGATCCGGTCATTTTCAGAGAAGCTGCGGACACGGATAAAATCAGTATTTGTTCCACCAACAACCTCCTTCTTCTCATTTATTGCATCCTTTGCATTGGAGATCAGGCTGAAGACCACCTGTCCCAAACGATTGCGGTGTGCCAGGACCGGCGGAAGTGTTTCATCTAAGTGAAGCTCCGCTTCAATTTTATCCAAAGCCAGTTGATGGGCCATTGTGGCAAGGGTGTTTCTGATTATCGTGTTAACATCTACCTCTTCCTTTTCAAAATCCAGCTTCCCACTAAATTGGCTGAGCCGGCTAATAATTTCTGAGGCCCTGTCCACCTGGACGCTTATCTCGTTTGCGACCTGAGACAGATCCTCCTCCTGGATTTTCTTTCCCCGTTGGATCATCATTTTCAGGAATTCACTCCCCATTTTGATTGCATTCAGCGGCTGGTTCAGCTCATGGGCGATGCCGGCAGAGATTCCTCCCATAGTAGGCATGAGTCTGAGCAGATCCCATGCTGTCACAAGTTCCACACGACGGATGAGTGATGGAAGGATGAGTAGATCTCCTACTAAGGCTGAAAGCATGGTTATTACCATTAGGAGGCCAAAGACGGCTGTAGGCTTAAAATGGGAGAAGATCAAAATGGAAAAACCGAGACTTATTGCCAATGTGGTAAAAATAATCGGCCTGCCCACGCCCCTGATAGTATCACGGAGCGACCTGTCTTTGTCTAAGTCTTTCTTAAACTCGCGGTTGTATCTTACCAGGTAATGTATTGTATCATCAACAGCAAGTCCAATGGCGATGCTGGCAATAAGGCTGGTAGCAACGGAAAGCCTGATTCCGAACCATCCCATTAGGCCAAAAGTGATAATAATAGGAAAGCAGTTGGTGAGGATAGCAATGAGTCCTACCCTGGTTGAAAAAAACAATAGCGCCATGACACCGAAAATGAGGACTATGGTGAGGGAAAGGCTCTTTATTAAGCCCATGGTAAGCAGTTGGCTGCTTTGGGAAATTACCATACCAAAGCCGGTAATATGAAAGTCGAAATGCCCGGAAAAGTGTTTCTGAAGAAAGCCCTGTATTCTTCTCCTGAGTTCCAAGAAATCCTTGGAGCTTGAAATATGAGTCCTCAACACAATGTTTGCTTTGGAGAGGTCTTGGTTCATGAATCTCTTAAACATTTCCTGGCCCAACATGCTCTTGTAACTGTTAGTTAGCATACGGACCTCACGGGCCTCTTCCGGGAGGGCATAATATTCCCGTCTGTACTGATTGGTCGCATAGTTCACCAGCCTGAGGAAATCGGCAAAAGAGATCGTCTTATCAACACCATCAAGTGAATTAAGAAAGCCTTGTATTTGTTCTATCTGCTTCAGATGAGAAGGCCTTTCGAAATAGCCTTCTGTCTTGCTGTTCAGGACCACATTTACTGGAAAACTCCCTGCAGTTTGCTGGCAAACGTCCTTAAAATGTTGGATGATGGGCGTGTCCTGTCTGAAGTAATCCACCGGGTTTGTTTCCACCCTGATGAGAAAAATGCCGGAAAAGGCGACCGCGCTGACAACTGCGATGACATATAGTAATCCCTTTTCGTGGCGTAAGTTTAACTGGATTATTTTAGCAATGAGACGGTCGGATGCGTCTCTTGCCGATGACCAGCCTCGTCTACCCTTATTCGCTAATGGCAAGACAGCGAGAACAGCTGGCAGGAGGGTAAGCATGATGATGAGCATACTCAACATCCCAATACAGGAAAAAAGGGCAAACTCCCTGATACTCTCAATCTTGTTCAGCAATAAAGATGCCAGCCCTATAATGGTTGTGATCACGGCCAGGGACGTTGGAAATCCCATACTAACAAAACACAAATAAGCCGCTTTTGATGGTGAATCGGCCCTGGCAGCACAAGCCCGGTACTCTGACATAATGTGCATACAATAGGCGGTTCCCACGGCAATCAATAGGATCGGGACGATCATTGTCAGCAAAGAGAGAGGGGTCTCTGTCCAGGCCATGAGACCGAAGGTCCAGATTAGCGCCAGGAATACAGCGCCGGTGGGGATCAATATGCCACGGATATTCCCAAAGAAGCAGAAAAGGAGAACGGCTATCACTAAAAAGGTAATCGGAGGAAGTCTAAAAAAGTCCTTTTCCGTATATGTTGCCAAGGCCTTTGAAACAAGAGGCATGCCAATTTGATATAGAGATATTCCGTTCCTTTCGTTTTCAATTATCTCTTCAATGGCCTCGATAATATCATCCTTATACTTGACATCATCAAGAATTACAGAGAGGACAGTGGTTCTGTTATCCACTGACAAAAGATTTCTTTTGAAGAGATCTATCGGGGCAATGATGTTTTCAAAATCGGACAGGCTCCAACGGGAGGTAATGTCCATGTCTTTTTTTATGCCGGGAAGACTGATAACCTTTCTCACACCTGGTATCTCTGAAAGTTTTTGGGCAATCAAACCAATCCTTCTGAAGGTGTCTGTTCCAAAGATCTCTTCCGCCTTTGCCACAACAAGGATGAGTTCCTCGCTCCCAAACTCTTTCTTGAACGCCTCGTAATAGGCAGTCTCTGAAAGGTCCTTAATGACCAAGTCATAAATAGATGTCTGGAAGCGGATATTAGGGAGTTGAACGGCAAAAAGAGCGGTGATCAGAAATATCAAAAGGATGATTTGGTACGGATGGTCAATGATGAAGCGAAGCCAGTTTTCGGTCCTGATAGCTTTGGGTAAGTTCGGCATGATCGCAATGAGTGTTCACCCCTTAGTTGCATAAATAAAATGGCAAAATAAGTTTAAAAGCTACAAATACAGGCCATTTCGTCATTTTTATTCTTTGATGGAATCCGCTACAGGTGGCATCCTGAAAGCAGGCAAAAACAGCCATTTTATTTACCCTTCGGGAAAGTCGAGGATACCGTATTTCCTGCGTTGTCGAGGGTTTGCAGTAAAGTACTACAGCTCCACCCTCGATGCCTAAGACCTGCGGCATCCTCGACTTTTGCAATGTTGGGGTTCAATAAGTGTTCAAATGCAAAATTTCATTGGAAGCCCACTATTGCCTCTTCTTCACGGTCGTAAATTGTTGCGAATTTCGTGATCCCGACCATCTGGAATACCTTCTTGAAATTTGAAGAGAGGCCTGTAATGGCAACCACCTGATTCTTTTTCTTGCTTTCCGAAAGGAGCTGAATTAATGCTGCGATACCTGCACCGTTTATTGAGGACCTCTCATCAAAGTGTATCAATATCTTAGTCCTCCCTCTGGCTGAAGCTTCATTATACGCATCAAATAAGGGGGCCTCGGAAAGGGTCGTGACATCTCCTTTAATATCTATGATGACAACATCATCTGCATTTCGCAACGATATTGAATCCTCCACCGGTCTTTTAGCCAATTTGAGCCTTTCCTCAGCCCGTTTTAGCGCTGCGTCGAGCGAGGGCCTCTGAATTGGTTTGTTGATAAAGTCGGTGGCATTAAGGTTCAAGGCCTCAACGGCAAGATCCATATCCCCGTGGCCGGTAATGACGATCACCTCTGTGGCAGGCTCGATCTCTTTGATCCGCCTCAATACCTCAAAACCATCTATCCCAGGCATCTTAATGTCCGTAAGTACGATTGGGGGTCTCTCATTGTTGAAAACCTCAAGGCCTTCCACCCCGTCTTCTGCTGTCAATACCTCATAACCATAAGCCCCTAACAAGAGCCGAAACATGGCAAGGGTGGGTTTTTCATCATCAATAACCAATATTTTGTTCATCCCATCTCCTCTCTTCTGTCAGGACGTGGCCCTGGGAAATGTAAGTTTGAAGGTGCTGCCGATCCCTTCTTGGCTGTGAACACGGATCACACCGCCGTACTCTCTAACGATCTCATAAAGGATAGAAAGACCGAGACCCATCCCTTTTCCCACCTCTTTTGTGGTGAAAAATGGGTCAAAGATCTTATCCTTGGCTCCTTCTGGAATACCAATACCGGTATCAGTGACCGTCACGGCAACCCGGTCACCTTCCACAAAAGAGCGGATAGTGACTATACCAGTGGCAGTCCCATTATTGGCCTCTTTCCTCTGATTGATGGCATCACGGGCATTGGTCACCAGGTTGAAGATCACCTGTTCTAATCGATTGGCATGGGCTAAAATGGGAGGAAGGGTCTCATCAGGGTAGAACAGAACCTCTATATTTTGGAGGCCTAACTGCTTGGCAATAATTGCCAGAACGCCTCTAATCGGTTTATTGATGTCGACCTTTTCCTTTCTAATATCCGCCTTTCGTCCAAATTCTCTGAGACGGTTGATTGTCTCTGCAGCCCGGTCCACCTGGGTACTTACCTCAGTGATCACCTCTGACAGATGTTCATCCGGGATCCTTCTCTCCTTTTCGATCATCATTTTTAGAAATTCGTTCCCCATTTTTATGGCATTCAGCGGCTGGTTCAACTCATGGGCGATGCCCGCTGACATCTCCCCTAAGCTTGTCATCTTGCTGGCCTGTATCAACTGAGCATCCTTTTCCACTATCTCCGTAATATCGTTTGTTGCAAGGACTATCGCATCCCTATCCTGATACTTTGTTGCACAGGCCCGGGCGTTCACATAAAAAGGCCTCTTTCCCTTTTTGTAATGTAATATCCTCGAACCAAGAGCACCTGCTCTTGACGAACCATCCTTTTTGAGAGCCTCCTCACCTGCCTCCACATATTCAAAAGTACCAAGGTCTGTGAAGGGCCTCCCTATCAATTCTTCTTTCGAATAAGCGTATGTCTCCTCTGCGCTCGGGTTGAGATCAAGGATCTCAAGGGTCTCACGGTCAAGCACAAAAATGGGGTTGGGCCCGCTGTCAGAAAGTGACCGGTATTTTTCTTCAGATTCCTTCAGCTTGGCCTGGGAGGCCTTTAAGGATCTGGTCATATGATTGAACGAATCGGCTAATTGTTCGATCTCATCCCCCACATGTCTCTTATAGACGTGACATCCATAACATTGCTGGAGCTTTTCAGGGAACTCATTACATTCTGGGGTAGAATCACATTCAGTTCCGTCCACGTACCAGCATGGGATTGAAGTTTCGTGGTAGGCAGGGCAGTTCGATTTATCGCAACCTTCCATCTCCCAGCACTTGGCTGTGGTGCCAATGCCTGGTTCCACATCTAAATCCCCTCTGCTCAGTTCATCCGACATCCTGATGAGCTTCGACATGGGCCGGGTAATGTATTTTGACAGCTTGTGGCTTATGCCAAAAAAGATGAGCACAATGGCCGATATAAAACCGAAAAAGGTGATCCGTAAATTGCTGATAAGCTGATCAATGTGCTTCTTATTCAAGCCCACATGGACCGTCCCGATCTGATATATGCCTTCTTGGACAGGCAGGGCAATATCGTA